>JAIWEZ010000001.1:0-25344 GCA_048631945.1 Gammaproteobacteria bacterium
GGGTGGAATATATGATGTCTCCCAGTTTCCACACCCTGTTTGTGCCATCAATATCGATGGTCCGGCTCCGATAGCCGGTTTGGTCAGTGCCGCGCATCCAGTTGATCAACTTTGCCGCTTCCGTGATATCCGGTACTCCCAGGTATCGCTGAAGGTCACTTTTGCTGCCGGCATCAAATGTTATATATTCATCGGTATCTAAATAGGAACCACCACCTACGGCGCCATCATTATTTTTATCAATCCAGGTATAAATATCACGGGTGCTCGCTGTTCTTTCGGCAAGCATCTTGCCGCCCTCCCATAAATATTCTATCTCATCTATCTCTATGAGTGTCGGCGAGCCATCCGCCTCTCCGTCGCCGTCAGAATCACTATCTCTATACGCCTTGGTGCGGCCTGCGCTCGGGTCAAAGATAAGTGTTATTAGCTTGTCTGTCGACAAATCAAGCGTGAAATTCCCGTTAGTGTCTTCTCTCATATTTCCGTACTGATCTACAAACAAGCTATGAAGTTTTCCTATCCACTCAATCTCGGTGCCGTTATCGTCTTCATAGGTCACATAAAACACCGCCTGATAGAGCGCACCTTCACCCCTTCGGGCAGCAGATACGACTGAGGCCGCAGTTCCTGACGACGCACCGCCGAGAATTGCCTCAAAAGCCTGTCTGAGCTTAGTTTCCAGCTCGGAAATGTCCGTCGCCTGATAGACCGAAACAACTGTTCCATCAGGATCGTCCACACCCCTTCCGTTGTCAGCAGCACTTTCTAATAGAATCTCAGGGCTGCACTCATTACCACTCCCGGTCGAACGCATGGAGCCTGCAACAACAATGTATGTGGTAATAGGCTGTTTGGGCTCGCCATTTACCAGTTCATTTCCTGCGGGGTAGATATTAGTCCCTTGCTTGGCGTACCAGGTAAGATCGTCTAAAAGCGAACTGGCATGCAGAGTGGCACATGTAGGCTCTGTGTCCCCATCATTTTGGATATCGGTAATAGTTTTTATTGCCGCAGCCTGGTCGGCGGTTGAAGCACCGTCTGTTATAATCAAAACATTGTTGGCTTGACACCACTCGGTGACCGGATCAGTTCCGATGGAGAAATCAAGCGGGTCCAGTCTGCGAGCGCTATTCTGTGTGTAATAGCCTATGGCGTTGTACATAGCCTCAGCTATGGGGGTCCATGCAAAGGCATCTATATCGTTGATATCAGCGACTAAAGTGGCTGTAGCAGAACCGATGTCGGATGTAACTTGCGCGCCGTCGCGATTCGACGCATCAGTACACTTATACAGGACGTAAGGATCAGGTTGAGTGCACTCGCTCTTGGAGCCTTCATCATTAAAGCTCATGACACCCATGTATGCTTCACCGGCATATTCCTGAATAATCCCTGTGGGGGCTGTAGTTTGCTCCACATAGCCCTTGATCACCACCAGGGGGTCGCCTATCTGGGCAACAACCCCTGAGTCGATGAGCACGGCAGGGATGTTCCAGAACGTGCCGGTTGCACTCGCCTGGTCGGTTGGATCAACGACTTCGGGAATTTCAAGAAGACCGCAATAGTCTTGTAGGGCCGTCTCGATGCACGTATCAATATCAGCATATCCAGCAGCATCCCACCCCGGTACCAGTACCGGACCATTCCCACTTTTGACAACATTCAGGATCAGGTGCCACAAAAGGCTTACAAGCATTCGGATTCTTCCATTGCGTACATATCATTGAGCCTGCGCCCGGCGACCAACAACGGCCGACATAACCGGCCGGGGGGTCATCAGGGCTGGCAGTATTGACGTCCCACGCCCCAAAGCATACATAGCCTTGACTGTCGGTCGTAATGTCCCACGGATTTATAGGGGGCGCGGCCGTATAGAGGGCCTCGCAAGCGGGCTTTACAGCCTGAACCGGTCCGGCGCCGGGCGGCCAGCTGCCTTGTTTTGACGCATACCAGCAGTTGTGAATAGCATGGTTGAACGCCGCCATGTAGTTGGATACATCTCCTTGATTTACTCCTTCAGTATACCCCATACAATCGTCGATATGAACCTTTAGCTGGCCTAGGTTAAGAGTGGTAACCCCTGTCAACATGTCAATGGCGTCTTGACACCCGGTGTTATCAAACCCGGTCGATGTGACCGGAAATATTTCAATATAGGTAACATTGTAGTCATCCCAATCCGTTATGCCTGTATCATCGGCAACTCCGGTGCAAGTGCCGCAGGTGGTACCCCCACCGGCCGTTATATACATCTCTCCGTTATCACTCACAATACTGTTGGCCGGATACCATGCGCCGGCCGTCCATCGGGTGAGAGTGTATGCCACCCAGGTGACACCCGTGTCATCGGCAACGCCGGTCCCGCTTGATGTGCCGCTGGTGGTCGCGATATAAAGGTCTGCCATGTCGGTTACGATATCCCCTATTACATAGGCTGTCGCATTTTCCCAGGGTGGAAAAGTCTCTTCCTTTGGCCCTCCTATGCCCAGGGTCAGGTATAAGGTGTTGGAATCCGCATCCAATACCGCTATTTTTTTGATAAAACGCCTGTCAAGACAGCCCCTTGATTCCATGACAAGCCGGTCGTTTGGTGCTCCATAAGTGCCGGTTGTTTCAAGTTTGCCGCCGGTTAGGATCTTTTTTTCGATGTCAAATTTTGAAGCCATTGCCCAGTTGATAAAATTTCCCTTTGCAACAAATGCAGTCACAACATTTGGGGTGACGGTCTTGTCTACGGCGATACCGACGTCGCGGTCGGTGGTGCTATTGACGTATTTCGTGCCCGTAGCCCCGGCCAATAAGGTTGTTGCAAGAGCCTCGGTTGTAGCTTCAAATTGCATGTCCGTCTCATCATACTTATAATAGGTTCCCGGTTCGCAATAGCCGGAATAGGTATTTGTCGGGACGTAGCTGTCGTCGTAACAATTCTCCTGATTGTCAATATAGGCCAGGTCATACATGCTGGCAGAGTTGTCAATAAGGAGAAGCAAATTCGGGGTCACAGAGGCGGTCAGAAATGGCGGGAGACTGTGGTAGTCACCCATGATGGCAACACCCAGTGCCCCGGAAGCCATTGATACAATTAGAAGCAATGAAAATGTTAGGCTATATGCAAGCTTTTTCATAGTTAACCTCCTGATTTCCGAGGTGTCGTTCTGAGTACTTATTGCGGTATAAGTCTGTATTCGACCACCACTCGAGAAGTGGCACCGGCAGGTCCATAACCGATGCTGTCTATCGCATAAAAAACTTGTACTGAACTCGACGTTCCCGCCCCTTCATAACCAGAGCCGAATTCTGCCGCAGCGCCGGGAAGGGGAGCTGTGCCGAGCTTATCAACATCGGCACTGGCTAATAGCGTGCCCGTCATCTTCACATCAGGGCTGTTGTCAGATACGCTATCAGGATCATTAAGCGCCTCCGATATGAAGTCACCATCATTTATTTTAATATCGGCATTCCCTTCGAAGCTATCACCGTCGGTGTACTCAGTACCCCAAGCAGAAGATTGCAGGGCCATGGCGGCTATGACTCGGCCGTCTTCGGCCGCGCAAAAGGCGCTCTTTGCCATCCTTTCATTCCGCGCGATATTCAGCTCAATCGATGACATCATGGTGATGGCTGTGCCGATTACCGTTAAAACCCCCATGACAATAAGGGAAACAACCAGAACTGCCCCTTTTTCATTGTTGATCGGTTTCATGGATTCCCTCCTATTCTATGTCTTGAAAACCCATGTTGCGAATTCGGACCGCGTTAATCAAGTTTCTATACCGGTACTGCCCTGTGTCTGGGCCCCTATTTTCCGTCCGGACACCAAACCCAATGATGACTGCTCTTAGATCTTCCCTTTGGGCTGCGGTTAATGGGGACGTAGGCGGGTCCAGCATAGTGCCGTCCACCAACACATATCCGAACTCAAGATTGCTTACGAAGTCGACTATACGAACTCCATTTCTGGTAAGTTGATTCGAAGCGTTCAGCGCATAAGTAACATCCTCGTTTGGATCATCTGGATTTCCATCTTCAATGGTGACGTCTGAAAGGATCCGAATCGAATCCTCCGTGGCGCTCTCTACGGCGTTGAAATCGCCATCTTCAGGATTATAGCCGGCATTTCTTATCTCACGTACCATCAGGTCCATGGCCGCCCTTACATTTTGCTGGGCATAGGCTACTTCCTGCTGAACGGCATTGGTCCGGTTTTGGCTGACAAGGGTCTTAAGGACGGCCCCTAAAAGCACCAGGCCCACTGCCATTGCTACCAGTAGCTCTACTAAAGTGAACCCCCGATTCGTTTTATGTAAGCATAAAGGTATCACTTTGCACCTTCCCCATTAATGGCTGTCAAATGTAATAATATTATTTTGGATTACATCGTGTTGTCCCATAATATCTTTCCAGGTCACTGTAACAGTTATTGTTTGAGCATTGGGCACAGGCGTATCATCCTGAAACCGCCAGCTTCTGTAAAAGTTACCGGCTCCGGTTTCTGTTGAATTGATGGGATTTTCCGGGTCGTTGGTTGTACCCTCCGCAAATGTCTCAGTTCTACTCCTATGGATGTACTCTTCCATCTTGATCTGGGCCAGGTTAAGCGCCTGTGTTGTGCGGTTTGCCAGATCATTGGCACGTATACCCCTGGATTGCAGTGTGGCCAGGGCCATCATTGCTACGCTAAGAATACACATGGCAAGTAGCACCTCAAGGAGACTGAAGCCCCTCCTGTCTTTCACCGGATTCATTTGGCGCACCTCATAATTTGACAGACTAATACTTTGCAAGCCGCACCCCCCCCATTATATTGACATCTATTCTTCGGCCTTTGCCCTTATTATTTATCAGATAAACTTCGCCATCTAGGGTTGCCAGCCCCTTGGCCGTCATTGAAAAAGAGTTATTCGCAAAGTTAATTCCATCTCCGCCACCTTGTGAAGTGTCAAATTGAACCTTTGGATACTCCCTTGAAAGGTCAACGGTTTTTAAAACTTCATCGCCGGCATCGTATTTAGAATTTTTGTTGTTATCTCTAAAAATAGTATAGCCGGGGCCTGCAAAAAAAAACAGGCCACACCGGGTATTGTCACTGACCGCTCGTAGCCTGGTCAACTGGACATCAGAGTAAAGCTGCCGTGCAGCGCCGTTCAAGCTAACCGTGGGCTTGATGCTAAAGTGGTAGGTCGGGATTGCAATGATCAGCGAGACCGCCATGATTGCAATAACGACCATCAGTTCCACAAGTGTGAAACCGCTATTGGCCTTGATAAGTCGTGATTCAAAAAAAGATCTCATGATGCCGGAATTTACAGCAAGCTTCGTGCCATAGATCCAACGTGGAGGATGTTTCTCGGGAATTGTGCAAGAATTTTGATGGTTCGTAAAAAGTCGGATTCAGTCAACGTGTCATTTCGACCAAAGGTAGAAATCTAATGTTTTCAGCATGCTACACCGGAAAAGATTTCTCGCTTTGCTCGAAATGACAGGTAGTTGAGACTTTTTACGAGTTTGTAAATATTAGGGGCGTACATGCTGACAATGAACAGCAGCCCGGAGCTGTCAGCTATTAATTAACTTTATAACTATTAAAATATTTTATAGTAAAATCGCTTCAGTCTATTTCCGTTACGAAACCATCACCTATGGCTGGGCGGCAATCCGAGCTTTTCTGCTATCGCCTCTGCGGTCCGTTGGACAAAACGCTCAAAGTCCTTCCCTTCAATGGGCTTTTCGGCAGTAGGGACCACGTCCAGGTCTTTAGGGCGTACCAGCCGGGGGACGTTTTGGAGGGACTTCTTGGGGGTAATCTCGAATTCCGGAGGGAAGCGGTTTTCAAAATACATGGCCTGAAAATCGGCAAATTTCAGGGCGTGAGCCGTGGCAGCGAGCACAACCACATCATCTTCGCTCACAATGCCACGTTTTTTCGCCTCCGCAAGCCCGGCTAAGGTCTCCCCGCCCTGGGTACAGGCAATGTGGCCATTGCGGTTGGCCGTAAGCTGCCAGTCCATGATCGCTTGTTCCTCAACTTCTGTAAAGAATACTGCCTGGTTCCCTGCCATCTCATTATAGGCTTCCACCAGGTGAATCACGCGGGGCACGGAGACCGGATTTCCGATCATGGCGGCCTGGGCCACGCTGGGACGGACTTTAACAGGTATAAACATTCTTTTTCCAGGCTTGGGTTCCAAATAATACCTGTATACGGGATTTGCATGGGTTGATTGCACGCCGATGATCTTTGGAAGCCGGTCTATGATTCCGGCCTCAAAAAATTTCATGAAGCCGCTGATGATCGCTGTGATATTTCCGGCGTTTCCAATCGGCACTACGACCACCTTGTGGTCCATGTCGTAGTCAAAATCCTGGGCAATTTCATAAGAATACGATTCCTGGCCCCATATGCGCCAGGCGTTCTTGGAGTTTAAAAGCGCTACGTTATATTGTTCAGAGAGGGCTTCTACCACCTTCATGCAGTCGTCAAAGACGCCCGGGATCTCAAAGACCACCGCGCCGCTTCCAAGGGGTTGGGCCAGTTGCTGGGGTGTAACCTTTTTGTGGGGAAGGAGGACGGCCGATTTTACGGCGGGCTGAAGATAGGCTGCATAGAGGGCGGCAGAGGCAGAGGTGTCGCCTGTCGAGGCACACACGGCCAGCACATCAGAGAGCTCCCCCGAGTTGACCAGAAAGTTAATATAGCTTAGAGCGCTCGCCATGCCCCGATCCTTAAAAGAGGCGCTCGGGTTCTGGCCTTCGTTCTTGATATAGAATCGGGCACCTACGAGCTGTTGCATGTGTTGGTTGGCTTCAACCATGGGGGTGTGTCCTTCACCAAGGTAGATGACCGCATCAAGTGGCATCATCGGCCCGACAAACTCGTGGTAGCGATAAACCCCCTGGAGCGCCGGGATATTTAGCATCTTTCGATAATCAAAGATCTGGCGCCAGGTATCTCCCGGGGTCTTCTTCAGGCGGTCAAAGGCAAGGTCTGTCAGAAGGAGCACGCTGTGGCACGCAGGACACGTATAGAGGAGGCGACTGATGTCGTGTTCTGCCTCACAGCCGATGCACCGGTAGATAACTTCGCCAGCTGGTTTTGGGATGAGATAGGGCTGGATATGGCTTGGAAAGTCGTTGATTTTCATGATAGTGATCCGTACAGAACATTTATCATTTAAATATCAAATATCGTAGGCGTTCACAGGTTCAGAGTTCACCGTTTCAGGGTTACAACCTCTGAACCTCTGAACCCGTGAACGGTAATAACCACTGACCATTGACTAATGACCACTGACGATTTATTCTATTCTTTCCACTCCATCCATATATGGCCTCAGGGCCTCCGGAATGATGACGGAGCCGTCTTGTTGTTGAAAATTTTCCAAAATCGCAACGACTGTGCGACCGATGGCCAGCCCTGAACCGTTCAGGGTATGAACCAGCTCGGTCCCCTTTTTCCCTTTTCTTTTAAAGCGAATGCCGGCCCGTCTGGCCTGAAAATCCTCAAAGTTGCTGCACGAGGAGATCTCCCGGTATTTTTGCTGTCCGGGCACCCAGACCTCGATGTCATAGGTCTTGGCAGCGGAAAAACCCAAATCCCCAGTACACAGCTCCACGACTTGATATGGCAGCTCAAGGCGTTTAAGAATGTCTTCAGCATCCTTCAACAGTTTTTCGAGTTCTTTATAAGATCTTTCAGGGGTGGTAAACTTGACAAGTTCCACCTTGTTAAATTGATGCTGTCTGATCAATCCCCTGGTGTCCTTGCCGTAAGAACCTGCCTCGGACCGGAAGCAAGGTGTGTAGGCCGTGTAAAGCTTGGGAAGATCCTGCTCATCCAGGATTTCGCCCTGGTGAATGTTGGTGACCGGCACCTCGGCGGTGGGTACTAGGTAATAGTCCCACCCCTCCAGTTTGAACAGATCTTCCTCAAACTTGGGCAACTGGCCTGTTGCAGTCATGCTGGCACGATTTGTCATGAACGGCGGAAGGACTTCCAGGTAGCCGTGTTCCTTGGTCTGTATATCCAGCATAAAGTTGATCAGGGCTCGCTCAAGCCTTGCCCCCAGTCCCATATAAAGGACAAAACGCGCCCCAGCGATCTTGGCGGCACGCTCAAAATCAAGAATCCCTAGTTTTTCTCCAGTCTCCCAGTGGGGAAGGGGCTCAAAGTCAAAAGAACGGGGCTCGCCTACCTTCTCGACAACCACGTTGTCTTCCTCGTCTTTGCCGACGGGAACCGAGGAATCGGGGATGTTGGGAATCTCTAGCAGGATTGAGCGTAAAGTCTGTTCGTGCTTCGAGAGCTCTTCGTCCAGGGCCTTTATCTTCTGAGAGACAGCCCGCATCTGGGCTATAAGTTTCGAGGGGTCTTCTTGTTCCTTGTTCATCTGGGCGATACGCCCAGAGACTGTGTTGCGTTTGTGCTTAAGCTCTTCAACCTCGAGCAAGATGGCCCTGCGTCTTGAATCGCTGTCCAGAAACGGGCGGAGGTCATACTCTTGTCCCCGCTTGCGGAGCGATTCCTGCACTAGTTCCACATTCTGTCTGATGGATTTGATTTCTATCACGGGACTCCGATTGGCACCGATGGAACAATAAGTTTCCTCCGGCTCAGCACTTGGAAGAAACCGACAAACAGCTTCCAAGTTCACGCGAAATTAATAATTTATGACAATCCGAGCCTACCATGGAGCCAACTATTTAGTCAATGATTATTATTACTTGACTTTATTCGGAATTTTTGCTATGAAGAAAATGAGTGTATTTACCGGAGCGAGATGTTTGATGGAAGACGTAAAAGCAAGAAAATCTCAAATTAGACGAAGCGCCTTTGTCCGGCGTGATGCCCTATCCAAAGATGAACGCTCTAAAAAGAGTACGGCTATTATGGAGCGATTATTTGACTTCGCTAATTTTCTGGAAGCCAGGATTGTCCTGTTTTACATGAGCTACGGTAGCGAAGTGGATACCGAGCCCATGGTCCGGAAGGCCTTGGAGCTTGAGAAGATTGTTGCCTTGCCTCTGGTTGACGCTAAACAAAGGGAAATCGTTCCTTTCAAGATTGATAACCTTGATAGCGATATACGTCCAGGCTATCGGGGAATCCGCGAGCCAATCCCGGAGCAGTGTAAGCAGATTCCAATAGAATATGTTAACCTGGCAATAATCCCAGGCGTAGCCTTTGACGAACGTGGAGGACGTATAGGACATGGCATGGGCGTATATGACCGATTCATTCCAAAGCTCGATATCACAACAAGAAAAGTAGCCCTTGCCTTTGAGTGCCAGATAGTGCCCCAAATTCCCATGGAGCCTCACGACCGTTACACCGACATCATCATCACTGAAAAGCGCATCATCTATAAAATTTGACGTGTTATAAGAGTTTAGCTTTTTTCAGACACGTAAAGTGTTACGACGTGTTGGATTCAGGAGTGTTTCGAGCCGTTCTAGGTTCTGCTTTTCCCCGATGGCTATGACTGTATCGCCTGCCTCGAGCCTTGCTTGCGAAGAAGGGTTGAAGAGCATATCTCCCGGAGCTTTCTTCACAGCCACGATGATCAGGTCGAGGTCTTTGCGGATCCCTGAGTCCTGTAAGGCCACATTGATCAATTTTGATGAAGGATGTACCGGCATTTCTTCCATTTGGATATCGCGGGTGGTCTCCGTCAAGGTCAGCTCAAGAAAATCGGTGACCGTGGGGCGGAGTATGGTTTGGGCCATTCGGTGAGCCCCCATGCGATATGGGCAAACCACCTTGTCGGCGCCTG
Source organism: Gammaproteobacteria bacterium (assembly GCA_048631945.1). Classification (GTDB taxonomy): domain Bacteria; phylum Desulfobacterota; class Desulfobacteria; order Desulfobacterales. Next base: position 9,774 of record JAIWEZ010000001.1, read on the forward strand.
CTGCAATGAGTTTCTTTTCTGAACGTTCTTCTCCTGCCCGGGCCATGATAAACAGGTCCGGATTGAGCTGCCGGGCGCTCAATGTGACATATACGTTGTCGCTGTCGGTTTTCAATGCTGCTATCAAACCTCGTGCGTGCTGAATATTGGCTCTGATCAGATTCTCCTCATCCGTAGCTTCACCTGCAACGTGGAGAATCTTTCGTTCATCCAACTTGGCGATGGTGGCCGGGTCTCGCTCAATAACCACGATACCGATGGGTTTTGAGCGAAGGGACTCAAGGATATTGCTTCCAACGCGCCCATATCCACAAATAATGTAATGACCTTTTTGGGTACGGATTTTTTTCTCCAATTTATGCCTCCCCAGGATTTCCCTGATGCGACCTTCCACCATGAACTGGATGACGCTCCCTGCAAAATAAAAGACAAAACCTACCCCCAGGACAATGACGACAATAGTAAAGATCCGTCCAATCGGTGAAAGTTTTTGAACCTCACCATACCCTACGGTACTCAAGGTGATGATGGTCATGTACATGGCTTCTGCGAATGACCAACCCTCGATGACCATGTATCCGGTAGTGCCGCCAATGACTATAAAAACAAAGACTATAATGCCTATGACAAGATAGGTGGTTCGGTCCAAAATGTACCTCGTGGTCGGGGTCTTTGATGGCCGGTTTCAGCGTCCCGGCCTATTACGAGAGGGCTATAGGGAAGGATAGAATCAGCGTCCTTGTTATGGATCTCGCCTACTTGGTCTGGTCTGGAGCCTTTCTAATCTGCCGGATCCGAACTCACCACTTCGACGCTGAACTCTCCCAAATCCTGAGGCAGATCGGGAAATACAACCACAAAGGGAATCACCTTGCCCGATGTAACCATGAAATTAGATCTTCCATCGCCGAATTTGTTGCGCAGTCTCGTATCTATGGTTGCCTTATCCATGGCTTGCAAGGCAGTATCCGACAAGGTATTGCCGCAGTATATGGCCTTCTCTTGAACGACTTTCCCGTCCCTTGAATAGACAACACCTTTTACCATGATGAAGTTCCGGGCTTCAGGATAATCATTTCTGATTTTTCCTCTAATGACAAACAGCCGCCCAGCCGTCTTGTTTTCAACAAACTCTGTCTTTATCAGTTGATCAAGAGTGGTTATGTGGAGGTTTCCGGGATCAGTGGTCTCAGACTCTGGGACACCTATGAGGGATTCGACAAACGGTATTTTGATATCAAGGCTTTGCAAAATAGTGTAGCCGGCAATAACTCCTCCTGCCAAAAGGACCAATATCAGCACAATCATAAGCGGCGTACTAATGCGCTTCCTTGCTTTTAGTTCTTTCTCGGCCTGCGGAGGGGGCATCAGTTCTTCCTCAACTTGTTCCACCTCCTCTTCTTCAACTCCTTCTAAGAGTTCCGCAGAAACGGCATCCGGCATTTCCTCTTTGGGCACCTCCGTTGCCTCGGTTTCCTCCATTATGAGTTCCGCTCCATCGACTTCAAATGTCTCCTCAAGAGGTACCTCTTCTAGCCCTGACAGGTCAAAATCGAGTTCCTCTTCAGGGGCTTCCTCAGCTTCAGGTGTCTCCTCGTCAGCGAGCCCTTCAGCAGCAGGCTCTTCATCAAAATCAAGTGCATCGAGCGCAATTTCTTCTTGAGCAGTTTCTTCTCCAGGCGGTTCTCCTTCAAGATCTGACAGGTCAAAATCGAATTCCTTTTCAGCGGTTTCTTCTTCAGCCGGTTCCTCATCAAGATCTGACAGGTCAAAATCGAGTTCCTCTTCAGGGGCTTCTTCAGCATCAGGTGTTTCTTCGGCAGCAGGCTCTTCTTCTACCTGAGGGAGTTCTTCTAAAGCAGGCTCTTCCTCAAGCCCAAACGCTTCGAGCGCAACTTCTTCAGCAGGCTCTTCTCCAGCCGGTTCCTCATCAAGATCTGACAGGTCAAAATCGAATTCCTCTTCAAGTGCTTCCTCAGCATCAGGTGTTTCTTCGACAGCAGGCTCTTCTTCTACGTGAGGGAGTTCTTCGGCAGCAGGCTCTTCCTCAAGGCCAAACGCTTCAAGCGCAACTTCTTCAACAGGTTCTTCTTCAAGTCCTGGCAGGCCGAAATCGAGCCCCGTTTCAGGGGTTTCCTCGGCTTCTATGGAAGGCTGAGGCGTTTCTGCCGAGTCCTGGAGATCAGCAAGATCTTGTTCGAGTTCGACTGCAGATTCAGGTTCTTCATCGTGCGCGAGTTTATAGACAGTAAATATGTGTTGGCACTTAGAACATCTGACCTTGGAACCCGATTTTTTAATCAGGCCTTCGTCAAGATTGAACTTTGTGCTGCAGTTTTCACAGGTTACGATCATCGTGGACTCCTTTCAACTAGGATCCTATGCGGTAAATAGCGGGTAAGGCACGATATTTTTCATCAAAATCGAGCCCGTATCCCACCAGAAATCCTTGCTCAACCATAATACCTGCATAATCGATGGGAACTTGGACCTCACGTCGTTCTGACTTATCGATAAAAGTACATACTTTAACCGATTTTGGGGAAAATGATTTGAGGTGGTCCAAAAGAAATGCAATTGTCACGCCAGAGTCGATAATATCCTCAACAATCAGAACATCCCGATCCCTTATGTCAAGCTCAGCTTCTTTGGTGATCCGGATGGTCCCGGAGGATTTCGTGTTGGAACCGTAACTTGCCAGGCGAACAAAATCAACCAGGACGGGAATGGTAATCTCGCGGACAAGGTCGGCCAGGAAAATAAAGCAACCTTTTAGGACACCAAGGACAACAAGTTCCTTTCCCGTATAATCTTCTGAAATGCGTTGTGCCAGGCCTTGGACCTTTTGCGAGATTTCAGCCCTGGACAATACGGGGATCATTTCTTCCGGCATAGTCCACCTTAGAGCCCGGTCTCTGACAGTTCCTGAATCAGGGCCTTCTGTTTTTTGTTCAGGCGTTTAGGAGGCTTGACGAGAATGCGTGCGTATAGGTTTCCCCTTCGATTCGTTCTCATTTCTGGAAGGCCGTATCCCTTCATGCGCATCTTGGTTTGATGCTGTGTCCCGGGGGGTATTTTCAGGTTCAAGTTTTTTCCGTCCACAGTTGGAATCTGTATCTGCGTTCCCAAGAGTGCCTCGGTTAACTTGATTTCTCGGTCTACATAAACGTCATGGCCAACCAGGCTAAAGACAGGATCATCAAGTACCTTGGCCTGAATATACAGGTCTCCAGGTGGTCCACCAAAGGCCCCTGGCTGCCCCTTTCCGGCTAATCGGAGTTTTTTGCCGGTCGCCATTCCCTTGGGAATCTTGACATCTATCCTTTTCTGTTTTCCACCTTGCTCCAGGGCTATGGTCTTGGTTGTACCGCGGAGCACATCCTGGAGGGTAAGAGGTAGCTCATATACCAGGTCCGATCCTTTGACTTGAGCCCTTTGGCCTGTTGTATAGGCACTGAAAGGATCTCCCCCAAAACTAAATCCGCATCTTCGGCCATGGCCGCCACCACCACCCATAAAGATATTTGCGAAACCGCTGTCGTTGAAGCCAAACTCTTTGAAGATATCGCCGAAATTGAAGCCCTTGAATATGTCTTCCTGTGAATAACGCTGGCTGAAACCAGAGGCACCAAAGGTATCGTACTGCTCCCGTTTTTCCTTGTCACTCAAAACAGCATAGGCCTCGCTGATTTTTTTGAACATTTCTTCGGCAGACTTATCCCCCTTGTTACGATCGGGATGATATTTCATGGCGAGTTTGCGATAAGCCTTCTTTATTTCGCTCTCGCTAGCGTTCTTGTTAATGTTCAGGGTCTTATAGTAATCGGCTTCAGACATTAATGGTCCTTTTTTGGAGAAGCATAGAATGAGATATTGAATCGTGATATATGTTGAGTAAATATAACTGAATCCCTTACAATGTCAAGGAAATAACAGGCCACACAATGGGTTGAGAAATCATGAGTCTAGGTCTAAACCAAAGAACCCCAAACAGACTTTCCCCGCATGCAATCAAGGAACACCTAAGAACTCGATGGCTCGGCCAACAGACGGTTTATTGTCTTGATGTAGTCGAATCGACGAATTCAGAGGCGAATCGTATGGCTCGAGAGGGTGCCCCGGAGGGGACGTTGATAGTGGCTAACACGCAAACCAAGGGCCGGGGCCGCCAGGGGCGCTCCTGGGTCTCCCCTCCGGAAAGCGGGCTATATCTTTCCATCATCTTGAGACCTAGTTGCCCCCCTGGCTGGTTTCCAAGACTCACGTTAACCGCTGGCGTAGCCGTGGCTTCTGCAATTCAGGACATCGGGCTGAGACCTCAGCTCAAATGGCCAAACGATATTCTGATTGCCGATCTGAAGGTTGCGGGTATTTTAACGGAGGCTGTCTTCGACAATAGACGTATAGGTTTTGCTATTGTTGGTATCGGCATTAATGTGAATACGGAACCGGACGAGTTTCCGATTTCTTGCAGAAGCCTGGCCACCTCTCTTCGACTTGGCCTTGGTAAACCGGTCTCGCGTATCGATTTTCTTCAAACCCTACTGCACCGTCTCGAGCAATGGTACGGTTTTTTCTGCACAGGGGCATATGAGACCGTTGTAGATGCGTGGTGTAAATTTGATAACACCCTGGGAAGAGTGGTTGAGGTGTTCCTCACGGAAAAGAGGCTTGTCGGTGTAGCCGAAGCGTTGGAGCCGGACGGCACACTTTTGGTTCGCGACAAAAAGGGTTTCCTGCACAGAGTCGTTGCAGGGGATGTCGTGCATTGTCGTCCAGAATCGTGAACCGTCAAAAGGATTGTCGATTGAAAATCCCAAATCCCAAACCCCAAATCGTCAATCATCAATCATCAATCGAATGACAAATGACGCTTCACAGACATAGGCGAGCGAATACCTTGACGTTTCCATATTTTTTGTGCTACGTGCAAGTCGTAAAACAACAAATAACCAATAACCAATTTCGATGCATGAGAAAGGAGTAGTAAGGTGGATATTGTTGTCTTGCTTAAGCAGGTGCCTGATACAGAGACTTTGATCCAAATTGCCGGCGACAAAGCCTCTATCAGAACAGAAGATGTCAAATGGGTCATCAACCCATACGACGAGTTTGCTGTTGAAGAAGCGCTCCGAATCAAAGAGAAGCATGCCGGCAAAGTGACAATTCTTACCATGGGACCCGAGCGAGCTGTTGAGTCCATCCGCACTGCGTTGGCCATGGGTGCGGACGAAGGGGTGTTGATAGACGATCCGGCTACCCAGGGGAGTGACGCACTGGGCACTGCCAAGGTGCTGGCTGCTGCTTTAAAAGATACTGGCTACGATCTTGTCATAGCAGGTCAGCGGGCTGTTGATGATGATGGCTATCAGGTTCCGGCTGCTGTTGCAGAACTGCTTGGTATTGCTCAGGTTTCTATGGTTGTTAAGGAAGAAATCACTGACGGCAAGATTAGGTGTGAGTGCACAATTGAGGGCGGGATTATGGTACTCGAGACTGACCTGCCCGCCCTTTTTACTACCCAAAGAGGCATCAATGAACCCCGATATGCCTCGCTTCCGGGCATCATGAAGGCGAAGAAGAAGCCCTTAATCAAAAAAACTTTGGCCGATCTTAAGGTAGATCCGAGTGAAGTGGGGGAGGCCCAGGCAAAATGTCGAGTTAAGAGTTTGTCCTTTCCACCAGAAAGGTCACCTGGGAGGATCATTGATGGAGAAACAGTAGAGGCCAAGGCAGCTGAGCTGGTAAGATTACTAAGGGACGAGGCGAAGGTTATTTGAACCCGGGGGGGCGTTTAAATTGGAGTGATGGAGCAATTTTCGTATCTCGGATTGCGCATCTCGGATTGCGGATTCTTTTTATTCCTTTAACTTTAGGCACTTTAGTTCACTTTAGATCACTTTAGGCACTCCATTATTGACCAATGACCAATACCGAATTCCGGATAACAGACGACAAATGACAAAAACAGGAGAGACTAACATGGCACAGGGTGTTTTGGTATTTGCAGAACAAGTTGATGGAAGTTTTCGTAAGATTGCCTATGAGGCTGTGAGCGAAGGGAGACGGCTGGCCGATACCCTTGGCGATACTGTAAGCGCAGTCGTATTTGGCTCCGGCGTAGAGGGAATTGCCGGAGAACTGGCACAATACGGGGCAGACAAAATTCTTGTGGGGGATGATCCGGCCTTGGCTGACTACACCACAGACGCTTACACGAACATGCTTTTCGAAGTCGTCAAGGATAACGATCCCAGGATTCTGCTTTTTGGGGCTTCAAGCAGGGGCAAAGACCTGTCTGCACGGCTGGCAGCGCGTTTGGGAGTTGGCCTTGCCATGGATTGCATTGCCTTAAAGCTTGACGGAGAAAAGCTCATTGCCACAAGACCTATGTACGGGGGCAAGGTTCTTGCCGAGGTAGCCCTTGAAGGGGTACCGCAGATGTCAGCCATACGTCCTAATGTTATGGAGATTGTACAGTCATCAAAGGCGGGGGATGTGGAAAAGGTTGCAATAAGTACAGGTGTAGTAAGGACACGGGTTGTGGAAAAGAGGCTGGAGGTTGCCTCCAAGGTAGACCTAACCGAGGCGGATGTTATCGTGTCAGGTGGGCGCGGTATGGGAGGCCCTGACTTTGGCGCCATTGAGCAACTGGCCGAGGTTTTGGGTGGTACGGTAGGGGCATCAAGATCAGCGGTAGACGAAGGTTGGCGCCCTCATTCTGATCAGGTGGGCCAGACCGGAAAGGTCGTATCCCCAAACCTTTACATTGCTTGTGGCATCTCCGGGGCCATCCAGCACCTGGCCGGCATGGGATCCTCTAAATATATTGTAGCCATCAATAAGGATCCGGAGGCACCCATCTTTAAAAAGGCTGATTACGGTATCGTGGAAGACCTCTTTAAGGCTGTTCCAGCTATAATGGCCGAGTTGAAAAAGGTAGGCTGAAATTAGACTGTCAGCAGTGGTAATAAGGAGCAGGCCGGCAACATTGTCTTGCTCCTTGTTTTTTTGTAACCGTTTACGGGGTGGCGATCTTTCTGGAAACGGGAAAGTGAAAACAGCAATGCGTTGGGCGGAGGCTTGATGTGGTATGCTGATAGGGCTCACGGATGTGGTCAAGGTCCTTCCAGGGGCGGATGTTTTCCTTGGCTCCGGGACCTGCGAATATGACTTTATGGAAGCCATCGTATGAAGAGTCTGAAGGAACAGATTTTGGAGTCGGTCCGCCAAGACCTGGTTGAAATTGAGAGTGCCCTTGCCGACAACCTCAAACCTTATCTCCCATTGGTCTCCCATGTAGCCAAATACATTATGTTCAGCGGCGGCAAAAGAATACGCCCGCTTCTGATGGTGCTCTCAGCACGTCTTTGCGGCTACAAGGGAAACCATGACAAGACCCTGTCGGTTGTCTTTGAGTACCTTCATGCTGCCACCCTGCTTCATGATGACCTAGTTGACGGGGCCGACATCCGACGCGGCAACCCTGTGGCCCATTCGATTTGGGGAAACCCGGCTACGGTTTTGGTTGGAGACTTCCTGCTGGCCCGCTCCATCGCCATCGCGGCACAAACGCATTCTGTTCCAATTATTGACATCCTTGCCAACACAACAGCCCAAATGTCCGAGGGGGAGATACACCAAATGTTACACCGCGGTGATCTTGCTGTGGAGGAAGCAGATTACATGGAGGTGATCAGGCGAAAGACTGCCTATTTGATTCAAGCAGCATGTCAAGTAGGGGCTTTGCTTGCAGAAGCCCCAGGGGGACAGGTCCAGGCACTGGCTGACTATGGACATCATTTGGGGATTGCCTTTCAGATGGCTGATGATCTTCTCGATTATACTGCGGATACCAGAGTGATAGGAAAGACCATAGGAGCGGATCTGAGGGAAGGGAAGCTGACTTTGCCTGTTATCTATGCGCTGGATCGCGCCACCATGGAAGACCGCAGGCGCCTGGAAACCATCATTCAAGATATGGTAGCAGTCACCGAAGGACGAAGAGAAGAGGTTACCCTCAGCCCGAATGGTCAACTATTACGTGATGTGGATGCTAAAGACACGGATTTTGAGACCGTGCTGGGGCTGATCAAGAAGTACGGTGGTATCGCATACACCAGAGAGCGTGCCCAGAAGCACATCGAACTAGCAAAGAAATGTCTTAACACATTTAGTACCTCAAAGCCGCGGGGGCTTCTAGAGCAGTTGGCCGATTATGTGCTAGTGCGAAATGTGTAATTGCTTTTACGAGTATAGGCTTTGACGGTACACCGAAGTTCGCAACAAATGTATTGACATACGGAAAATGTTGTGATTGGCTATCAATAAAGGTTGTTTATGAGAGGATCTGTGATGTGTTTGTTACCAATAGAGTTTTTGCTTCTTCTTGGGCCAGTTCAAGGAGTGGGCTGACTGCGGTAATCGACACACAATTCAGATAATGATGGGCCGCAGGCAGCAAAACCTGCGGTTTTTTTTTGGCAACCGGGTGCTTGTCGAGACTGTGGCTCCCTGCTTGTATGGGCTTTAGCTTACACGATAAGGAGGTAAGGCGGAGATGGGACTCGGTTTCAATGAGGATGAGGGCGACCTTAGCAAGCTTACAGATAACCCAAATTTGGAGGGAAAAGAGATCCAGAGGGAGGAACCAATGGAAAAAATCTTCATTTTTGACACCACTTTGAGAGATGGTGAACAGATTCCAGGGGCATGCCTCAACCCACGGGAAAAGTTAGAAATCGCCTTACAACTTGAACGTTTACAGGTAGATGCCATTGAGGCCGGATTTCCTATCTCATCGCCGGGTGATTTTGAGGCTGTGAAGACGATTGCCGAAAAGATTAAAGGTCCTGCCATTGTGGCACTTGCGCGTGCCGTTCCAAAGGACATTGAAGCGGCATGGGGGGCCATAAGAAAGGCTGCAAGACCCCGTATTCACGTCTTTTTACCGTCATCAGATATTCATATCCAGAAAAAATTTGGTACGGATCGAACAAAGCAATTAGAGCGAGGACTTGAGGCATTAAAATATGCCAAATCTCTGTGTCCTGAGATAGAGTACTCGCCTGAGGACGCTTCCAGGACTGATCCAGAATATTTGGTTAAGGTAGTAGAACAGGTTGTTGCTGCTGGTGCTACAGTCGTGAATATCCCGGACACGGTTGGCTATGCGGTTCCCCAGCAGTTTGGCCGGCTCATAGCTTATCTTATGGAAAAGGTGTCAGACATCGACAAGATAGTGCTCAGTGTGCATTGCCATAACGACCTGGGTCTTGCTACGGCCAACACCTTATCAGCCGTAGAAAATGGAGCAAGACAGGTGGAGTGTACGATGAACGGCCTTGGGGAAAGGGCGGGGAATGCCTCCTTAGAGGAACTCGTCATGGCCATCAAGACCCGGAAAGACTATTTCAAATACTTCACTACGGTTAATACCCAGGAGATTATGAGGACCAGCAAATTGGTCAGTCGGTTGATGGGAATGCCGGTTCAGGCCAATAAGGCCATTGTTGGCGCCAATGCTTTTTCCCATTCATCCGGTATTCACCAAGACGGCATCCTCAAAGATCGTTCAACGTATGAAGCTATACGCCCCGAAGATGTGGGTATCACAGAACATGCCATGGTTCTGACGGCAAGATCGGGCAGGCACGCCCTCAGGCAGAAGATCTCAGAGATGGGCTATGATTTTCCGGAACAAGAATTTGAAGCTGTTTACAATCAGTTTCTCTCTGTTGCGGACAAGAAAAAGCAAGTCTACGATGATGACGTGGCTGTCATAGTCCAGGACGTGATTTTTGCCTATTTAGATGACAGCAAACTATACAGCCTTGAATCATACAAAATGACTACGGGCAACGGAGAGGTACCTGAGGCCAGGGTGCGACTGCGACGGGAGGGAGTTCTTTTGGAGGCGAGTGCTCAGGGTGACGGGCCTATCGACGCTATTTTTAAGGCGGTTGACAAGATTGTGGGCGCTTACCATAAACTTGAGGACTTTCAGGTCAACGCTGTGACCGAGACCAAGGAGGCCATGGGCATAGCTACTGTGCGGGTGGCTCGCGAAGGTTTTCGCGCTCTGGGTCGGGGATCCAGCACAGACATCCTCAAGGCCAGCGCCAAGGCTTATGTCCAGGCCATCAACCGGCTCCAGTGGCTGCTGCTGCGTACCTCAGAGACCCACCACTCGGACAACGGCCTTTCATCTCAAAATAGTACCACACCTGATACAGCATGATGTCGAGCAAAAAGGGTTTTCCATTCTTGGAAGGCCCTTTTTTGCAACCCTCATAATTGATACATTCGTAAAAAGTCAAAAGACTCCCTCTCCCTTGATGGGAGAGGGTTGGGGTGAGGGTGAAAATATGGGATTTCAGTGACTTATATCCCCCTCCCCTTAATCCCCTCCCTCCAGGGGAGGGGAAGTGAGACTTTTTACGAAATCATCTTAATTGACAAACTCTTAAAAAGTCTGATTCAGTCAATGTGTCATTCCCGCCTGCCAACGCCTGAGACAACATTCAGCTTATGTGCCTGCATTTCTGGCAATGGCGGGCAGGTCAAACACAGGGAGAAATCTAATGTTTTCAGCATGCTATACCGGAAAGATTTCTCGCTTTCAGCCGTCGTAGCCGAGGCTACTATGGCGAAGTCGGCTTGCTCGAAATGACAAGTTATTAAGACTTTTTACGATACCATCAAGATTTCGTAATGTCAGCGGTCAGTTGTTAGTAGTCAGTTGTATTAATATTTTCACGGGGTTAGGTGGCACATCAGATTACCGGCATCCATTTTTGCTATCTATCCGAAATAACTGTATTTTGCAGCTTTGGCAACGGACAACTAACAACAATCAACGAACACTACCCAAATGCCTCGTAAGCCGTACAATTAGTTGAAACAACCGGTAGCCGTTCAATACCCCCACACCAGGGACTTATGGATCCATCCAACCTCGCCGTCTGCGTGCTGGACCTCAAACCACGCTTTCTTTTTTTTCAGCAGCTTGAAGCTGACCCCTTTTTCGGCTTGGAATAAGACCCTGGAGTCTGTTCCAGGTCCCTCCCGAACATTGACAATTGTCCCTTTGACGATAACGGCAGAAATCTTCTTAAGAAGCGACCGGTAAATCCACCCGGTGTCCCCTTCAAAGTCACGAACTCGGCACCAGTTTCCAGATGTCTTAATGATGTCAACTGGATAATACTTTCCAACAGACCACAGGATTTCGTGGCTTGTCCCAGGGCCTGAGCGCACATTGACTTTATTCGCAGCAACGCTGAGCCGCTTGGCACTGGCCGTGCCAACGGATAAAACGAGCACCAACAGGGTGAAGATAAAAAGTTTTTTCATGGGCTTATAGTCTTTCAGAAAAAGATTTTTTGGTTCTTCCGCCTCAGGCGGACAGAAAGTTCAATAAATACAAATTATAGCACAACAACCTCACAGGTGCCGGACAGGGCATCGCTGAACCGCCGGGCATCGTCTGCAGAACCAACAATGGAGTCGTAATGCATGGGAATGACAAGCTTGGGCTTGATTATCTTAGCAGCTTCCACGGCCTCCTCCGCCGTCATAACGTAAGTCCCGGATACCGGAAGGAGCGCAATATCCGCCTTTATGGAATCCATCTCCGGTATCAAATCAGTATCACCTGCATGGTAAATCCTCACACCGTCCACTGTGAGGACAAATCCCAGCCAGCCATTTTGTTTCGGATGAAAATTCTTATTTGTGTTGTAAGCCGGCACAGCCTCAATCTGGATTCCCGAAACCGTCAGCTTGTCTCCGGGTTGTACCACCCGCACATCACCGGAGAGTTTTTTGGCCGAATCGGCCTCAGTCACGATGACCGTCGAAGCCTCCTGGACCTTCTGGATATCCTCTGGTGAGCAGTGATCATAGTGCTCATGGGTAACCAGGATAACATCTGCGGGCTCGCACTGCTTCACCTGAAAAGGGTCGATGACGATGGCCTTGCCGTCTCCCTTGATGAGAAACCCATCATGTCCCAACCAAGTGATGTTCTTAACAACGTCCTGTACTTCCATAACCAGTTCCTCCGTCCTCCGTATTTAATTATATCATTATACACTGTTTTAAAACCTTTATTCTTGGTCTGTTGGCCATTTTCGAAAGTACTAAGCTCGCTTCTCTAATATTGTAAAACTCAGGCCAACACCTTCAAACAGTTACAATTTTTTGACACTTTGTATCGCTAAGAACTTTTGAAAAAAACGGCCAACATTTAGTCGTCAAAGGATTTTGAAACAGCTTCTAGTAGAAATTCCTGCATATGCATTGCCCGCCCAACGCTTGGTCATTGGTCACTCGTTACCTGCAATCCGCTTTAGCCTCTTCGAGAGTGACAAATGTATTTTGGATTCCCACAAATCCAACAAATCGAATTATGCAATATGAAACACTACATCCGGCAGCTCAACACAGGTCAGCCTGTTGCCGTAAACGGCGCCGGTGTCAATGCCAATCTTATTGTCGAGAATCAGCGGTTCCCGAAAAGGTGTGTGACCGAAGATCACTCGCTTTCCAAAATCAAAATCAGAATATATGAATTCATCCCGTATCCAGAGCATATCCCATTCACTCTGTTCCTCAAGGGGTACGTTCGGCTTAAGACCCGCGTGGACAAAAATATACTGTTCTGTCTCATAATAGAGACGGAGGTTGTCAAAGAAGTCTCGATGTGTTGTAGGTATAAGGCTATCTTCGGCATGGCTCTGGTTCTTCAGGTAGCTATCCAGGGTTGCTTGCCCGCCATTTACCAGAAAGTGGAACATGGATGTTCCACTTAAGTAACGCTGGAGCATTCGCTCGTGATTCCCTTTGAGAAAGATCACCCTTCTTTGTCGCCTGGCAAGGTCAATGAGATAGTCCACCACCTCCTTTGATTGAGTGCCACGGTCGATATAGTCCCCCATAAACACGAGCGTATCTCTTTTCGGATCGACATCGATCATGTCCATCAAGCAGGTTAACTTGTCAAGGCAGCCATGTATGTCACCTACAGCAAACGTTCTTTCCATTACATCCATTTCAGCACAAAGAGCCGCTTTCTCTCATCCAGCCGGGTTATTCCCTCATTGCGGGCAGTTTGAATTGCCTCATCGTGTTCTTCCTTAGTGATGGTGCGCGTCAAAGCCTGTACCTCAGAAGCCCGGCCGCACGGCCTATACTGTGCCATAATGTTTACGTAGCTGTTTGGCGAGATTTCCTTGGCCAAGAAACCCATAACTTGCCGGGTACCAGCCAGCCCCTCGGGAAGCACCAGATGACGGATCAGAAGGCCTCTCTGGGCAATCCCCTGCTGATCCGTTACCAGGTCCCCCACCTGACGGTGCATCTCCTTTAGGGCCTCCCGTGCTACTTCAGGATAATTGGGTGCATCGGAGAGTTCTTCGGCTACCTTAGGATCCCAGAACTTGAAGTCAGGCATGTAGATATCAAACACCCCGTCTAAGATTGCCAAGGTCTCGGATCTGTCATAGCCGCCGGTATTGTAAACCAGGGGGACCCTGAGTCCTGCCTCAATAGCCTTGTCAAGTGCAGCCAAAATCTGGGGGACAACGTGGGTAGGCGTGACAAAGTTTATGTTGGGACAGCCCTTGTCCTGTAGGAAAAGCATAGCCTTGGCAAGCTGTTCTGAGGAGAACTCAACACCTTCTCCTTCGTGGCTGATGTCGTAGTTCTGGCAAAACATGCACAGGAGATTGCAGCGGGCAAAGAATATCGTCCCTGAGCCATGATCCCCGACCAGGGGGCTCTCCTCTCCAAAGTGGGGGTTGAAACTTGACACAATAGCATGTTCGCCTGTCTGGCAGATCCCCTTTTCGCCCGAGAGTCGGTCCACGCCACACTCCCTGGGACAAAGGTTGCAAGCATTCAGGATCTCATATGCCTGTTCTATCTTTTCATTTAGGAGATCCCTGTTATAAGTTTCTAAATATGCAGCTCTAAAGGAAGCCATAGTTTCCAAACTATTTGCGAGTTTTCAGCTTGAGCAAAGACAGAGTATATGAAATCTTAATAAAATCTCAGTGGCTATGTCAATTGATTATTACGTCCGGAGATACCTCCCCTTATCAGCAAGCCTCACATTCTTGGTAAGGCATAATCGGATGTTGATAGAGATTGAGAAGTCTGGTAGATATAGAAATTCCTACGCTATCGAGTTGTTGGGTTTGTGTGATGTTTTTACATATACTGTATGAAGGCTACTTAAAAAGTCTTTTGCGAATAACATTGAGCATTTTGGTCGGTGGATAGCAAGGGAGAGGATATGATTGTCAGGTTTTGGGGTGTACGCGGTTCTGTTCCAGCACCCTTGGGTGCTAAGCAGGTCAAAGAAAAAATCATGTCTGCTCTTAAAGGGGCGTCAGAGAGTGACATCGGGGACAAGCGGGCAGCAGGAGACTATTTAGAAGGACTGCCTTGGCACATTAAGGGAACATACGGCGGGAACACCTCATGCGTTGAGTTGCACTCTGAGGATACCACGATCATCTTTGATGCAGGTACGGGCATAAGGTCGCTCGGTCTGCGCCTTATGGACGGCAAGTTCGGCCGGGGTGCCGGAACTGCTCATCTGTTTCTCAGCCACACCCATTGGGATCATATACAGGGGTTCCCCTTTTTTCTCCCAGCATACGTGCCTGGTAACAGAATCGTTATCTACAGCCCGCACCCCGACGTAGGGGGGCGATTTTCTCTGCAACAAGAGGCTGAATATTTCCCGGTGCCCTTTAGGGCTTTGCAGGCAGACATTGAGTTTGTTTCGCTTTCAGAAGGGGAAAACGTGGCCGTCGATCATGTCAATGTTAAGAATATCAAATTTAACCATCCTGGAGATTCTTTTGGCTATCGGGTTGAAAAACAAGATACCGCATTTGTGTATGCCACGGATGCAGAGTTTACCAGGGTTCATGGAACGGATATGGAAAAGTACATCCCTTTCTTTTCCAAGGCAAAGGTTCTTGTATTTGATTCGCAATATACCCTAATGGAGGCATTGGAAAAAGAAGACTGGGGCCACAGTTCCTCCCTAACAGGTGTGGACATGGCCAATGAGGCCGGGGTTGAGACCTTGGTTCTTTTTCACCATGATCCCACGTATGATGATAATACCCTTTGGGATATTCTTCAAAGGACTCTCAAGTATGCGGAATTAAAGGATTCAGAACATACCAGCAAGGTTATTATGGCCCACGAGGGTTTGGAGTTAGTCATATAAAATAGCGCAGTGTTATTTACTGGTCAGTCTAAAGTTCGCATAATCACCTGAAATTATTAACAGCTAATTCCCCCCTTTCCTAAAGGGGGGTTAGGGGGGATTTTTGGGCAACTTCCTGAAATCCCCCTAAATCCCCCTTTAAGAAAGGGGGACTTTAAGGCGTGTTTCCGAGAACTTTGGACTCTCAAGTTTGTATAGAAGCTGTTTCAAAACCCTTTTCCTTGGTCTGTTTGGCTATTTTTGAAAGTTCTAAGCTCGCTTCGCCTCCGGCCCGTGGGGCCTACGCCCTGGAGGGCTAAAATTGTAAAACTCGGGCTAACG
>JAIWEZ010000002.1:0-21773 GCA_048631945.1 Gammaproteobacteria bacterium
TGGCCATCGATTTTCCTGAAATCATCGAAGCAGACATTAATCCACTCCTGGTGCGGCCAGAAGGTCTGGGGGCAGTGGCCGTGGACACCAGGATTACCATACAGGAGTGAGCTGAAATGTAGGAGCTGAAAGCTCAAAGCTGAAAGGAAGAGAAGCTAAGATCTATTTCTTGCTTTGAGCTTTCAGCCTTGAGCTTTCAGCTTGCCCGGCTTGTCCGGGTTAGGCACTTTCACTGAGGGGGCAAAAGAAAATGGTTTCTCTATATGTAGGATCCACGCCGGCATATTCAGGCAAGAACCTAGCTATCATGGGGCTCGGTCAACGATTCCTTAAAGACGGGCTCAAGGTGGGATATTTTAAGCCCTTTGGCCGGTTTCCTATTAAGGTGGAAGGCGTGCTGACCGACAAGGACGCTTGGTTCATCTACAGGGTACTCATGTTGAAAGATCCAATAGAAGCCATCTGCCCGGTAGTCATAACGCACGACATGATGGTCGAATGCTGTCGGGGAAAAACCGCGGCACTTGATGAGAAGGTTTTAGATGCCTTTGAACAAGTGTCGAAAGGAAAAGATGTGATGCTCATTGGGGGGACAGGCAAACTTGAGTCAGGCAAATTCCTTAATATATCAGCATATGACCTGATCGAAAAACTCCGTGCCCGTGTCCTTCTGATGGATCACTACGAGAAACAACTTTATCTGGATGGGGTTTTGGATACCTATGAGCGTTTAGGAGAACGCCTACTGGGAGTGATCGTGAACAGAGTACACGCAGGTTATGCTGAAAAACTCCAGGACTTGATTGTCCCGTTCCTGGAACAAAAAGGCATCTCCGTCTTTGGCATCCTTCCCTTCGATGCGGTGCTAGGCTCAGTGATGATTGCAGATATAGTGGAGGTCCTTGCCGGAGATGTGCTCTGCTGCCGAAATAAACTTGATGGGTTGATCGAGCACTTTTTGATCGGCGGAATGCAGGTGGACCGTGCCCTCGAGTATATCAGAAAGGCAAGAAACAATGCCGTGATCGTGGGGGGCGACCGGGCCGATATCCACCTTGCCGCTATTGAAGCCGCGACCCAATGCCTCATCCTGACCGGCAACCTCTATCCGAATGAAATCGTAGTCTCCAGAGCTGAAATGAGAGGTATACCGATTGTTGTTGTCCGGGGCGATACTTATTCGGTGGCAAAGAAGGTAGAAGATCTCTCGTGCAAGCTTCGCATCAGGGAAAAAGAAAAGGTTTATTGCGGCATTCGCCTGATAGAGGAACGGGTGAATTTTGAAAGATTGTATGAAGCCCTTGGCATACGTATCTAAATTGCGGATTGCGGATTGCGGAATTGCGGAATTCAAAATCAAATAGACTTCCTTGAATTTGCAATTCATGAATTCCTAAATCTCTTTAACTTTAAGCACGTTAGTTCAGTTTCACTGATCACTGACCACTGGCATCTGTGGCATGGTGATTTGGGCAACAGGCCATCTATAACTGGTAGCGATGGAATCTCTTATTTACATCCTCACTTTTTTCCTTGGCTGCACCCTGGGTGGTGTCATGGCCTGGCTGGTCGCAAAATCGAAGATCAGTGCACGGTTGTCAAGTGCCCTTTCCCAAAGCCAGACTGAGATTGCGAGGTTGCAAGAAGTCATCCAAGGTAAAGAAAAAGAGCTTCAAGACAGAAATAGCAGGACCGCCGATTTGCAAGGAAAATTGAGTCGGGCCGATGCGAGCATACTGAAGATCTCTGAGGAGCGCTCTGCCGCAAAGGCGAAACTGGAACAGATGAACCAGGTGCAACAGGCCCTTGAAGAAAAGACAGGCGAAGTGAAACACCTGACTGAAACCATCACGGGACTTAAAGAAAAACAGGCAGAACTGGAAACCATCATAGAAAAAGAAAGGGTGGCAACCGAAGAAAAGCTGCAATTGCTTGAAAAGGCCAAAAAAGAACTCACCGATACCTTCGAGGCCATCTCAGCCACGGCATTAAGAAATAGTCACGAATCCTTTCTTGAGTTGGCCAAGGCGACACTTGGCAAATACCAGGAAGGAGCCCGCATGGATTTGGAGCTGCGCCAGAAAGAGGTGAAACAGATCGTTGAACCTGTCAAGGAATCTTTGGAAAAATATAACAGGCAGGTTCAGGAAATGGAAAGGATAAGAGAAAAGGCTTACGGTGGCTTGTCGCAACAAGTCGAGTCGCTCGTGACCACACAACAACTCCTCCAGAAGGAGACCGCCAATCTGGTCAAGGCGCTCAGAACCCCTCAGGTGCGGGGAAGGTGGGGGGAAATTACCCTTAGAAGGGTTGCTGAACTGGCCGGCATGTTAAGATATTGTGATTTTTTTGAACAAGAAACGAAAGATACCGAGCGAGGTCGTTTGCGGCCTGACATGATTGTAAGGCTTCCCAATGAGAAACAGATCGTAGTCGATTCCAAGGTGCCGCTCCTTGCCTATCTGGAAGCCCTGGAAGCTCAGACAGACAAAAAAAGGACAGACCAGTTAATCCTTCATTCCAAACAAGTCCAGGCCCATATGAATAAGCTCTCGAAAAAGGCTTACTGGGAACAATTCCAGCCGACCCCTGAATTTGTTGTGCTATTTATACCAGGGGAAAATTTCTTTAGCTCCGCCCTTGAATACAATCCCGGACTGATTGAGGAAGGTGTCAGCAAAGGTGTCATATTGGCCACGCCGACAACCCTCATATCCCTTCTCAAAGCAGTAGCTTTTGGTTGGCGACAAGAAACAATGGCCAAGAACGCAGAAGCCATAAGCCTCCTTGGCAAAGAACTGTATGAGAGAATCAACACCATGGCAGAACATCTCGCCAAACTTGGCCAAGATATTCAAAAATGTGTATCCACGTATAACCAAGCTATCGGCTCTTTTGAACGAAGAGTATTGGCCTCCGCAAGAAAATTCAATGAACTGGGCATTACAAAAAGAGGCGGGACAGAGATCCCGTATCTCAGTCCTTTAGAAAAGACAACCCGCGAGATCAGCCTCCCTGAACCGAACGAGCATGAATCCCAATAGGCGCTTAGTGGTGCAACATCGACAAAAGGTTGCCGAGGCAAGGCACACCTACAGTTTCGAACATTTGGACATTTGATATTCGGATTTCGTATTTTTCGGCTTGTCCGGGTTAGGACCTGGCCCACCCTTGCTCATCGTTGACAGGGTGTTTGTTGTGTTGTATTTGACGAACGGATAATAGAAAGTGTTGTAGGAGCGATTTCATTGAAGATTATTATTGTCGGTGCAGGCGAGGTTGGTTACCACATTGCCAGCCGCCTCTCCCAGGAAAACAAGGATGTAGTCGTTATTGAGAAGAATGCGGACGCTTTGCGCCGTGTTCTTGAAAATTTGGATGTCCAGACCATCGAGGGCTGCGGAAGTAACCCCGCTATCCTTGAACAAGCGGGCATAAAAGAGGCCGATATCTTGCTGGCTGTCACCGACAGCGACGAGGCCAACCTGGTGGCCTCGCTTTTTGCCGGCATCCTTTCCCCCACAACCGTCAAGCTGGCCCGCATAAGAGGTGAAGAATATCTTATGTATCAGGATGCTTTGACACAGGATCCCTATCGCATTGACGTAATGATTAATCCTGAGGTCGAGGCGGTCAAGACGGTTGTGAGGCTGCTGCAAGTCCCTGGTGCGGTGGATGTGGGTGAATTTGCCGACGGCCGCATCAAGGTCATCGGGGTGCGCCTGGATGCGGCTTGCTCTGTCACCGGGACCAAGTTGGTTGATCTAAAAGAGAAGACGGGCAACAAAAAAATCCTTGTGGCAGCCATTAGTAGAAATGAAAAACTCATTATCCCCTCCGGGGACGACAAAATCCTGGAAGGGGACCTGATCTACTTTGTTTCAGAAATAAATGAACTTAAAGGTGCTTTAAAAATCTTTGGAAAGCGGGCTGAACCCTTGGACCGTGTCCTCCTTGTGGGAGGCGGCAATCTAGGCCTCAGGTTAGCCAAGGCCCTTGAAGGGATGTCCATACATACCAAGTTGATTGAAAAAGACCCGGATCGCTGCCGGGAGTTGGCAGAACACCTCGATAAAGTCATTGTCCTACAAGGAGATGGCTCCGACCAGAGACTCCTCCAGGAAGAAAACATACAGGATATGGATGTGGTGGCAACGCTGACTGGAAACGAGGAAACCAACATCCTCACGTCCCTTCTTGCCAAAAGGTTAGGCGCGCAAAAGACCGTAACCCGTATTAGTAAGTTTAGTTACTTTCCTTTGGTTTCTGCCATCGGACTTGAACACATCGTTAGCCCGAGACTTGCTGCAATCAATAGCATCCTGCAATACGTTCGACGGGGTAAAGTTTTGTCTGCCATGGCGCTCAAGGGGGAAGAGGCGGAAGCCCTTGAGGCTGTTGCACTGGAAACCTCTGATATTGTGGGAAAACCTCTCCAGCAAATCCCATTTCCCAAGGGCGCTCTGGTTGTGGCTATCCTTCGCGGAGACGAGGTAATAATCCCGACAGGCGACAGCGTCATCGTGCCACAGGATCGGATCATCATTTTTGCTACCCGCCAAGCCATCCCCCATGTTGAGAAGGCCCTCATGGTCAAGCTGGAGTACTTCTAAATGCGTCTGCGTTACACCCTCCACCTGGTAGGAATTCTGACCTTCTTCCTCGGCCTGACTATGGTCTTTCCGCTCCTTTTTGGCCTTTACTACCATGACGAAAGTGTTATGCCCCTGTTGAAATCGATGGCGGTCACTCTTGGGAGTGGCCTCGTGCTCTATCTTGTCTTCAGAAGCGCCAGGGGCGAGATCATGAGCCACCGAGAGGGAATGGGTGTAGTGGCTATCGGGTGGACCGCTGCTGGTTTTTTTGGGGCTCTCCCATATTATTGGGGAGGAGTGTTTACGACCTTTGCTGATGCCTTTTTTGAATCTATGTCTGGTTTTACCACCACAGGGGCTTCGGTGCTAATGAACATAGAGATAGTCCCGCGGGGGTTTATCTTCTGGAGGAGCCTCACCCATTGGATGGGCGGGATGGGGATTATTGTGCTTTCCCTGGCCATTCTACCGTTGTTAGGCGTCGGAGGCATGCAGCTTTACAAGGCAGAAGTCCCGGGGCCTGTGCCTGATAAACTAAAGCCACGGATAAGGGACACGGCCATGGTCCTTTGGAAGGTCTATCTGCTCTTTTCCGCAGCAGAGACCCTATTACTGATGTTGGGCGGCATGGACCTGTTTGAAGCTCTCTGTCATACCTTTGGGACCATGGCCACCGGAGGATTTTCCACGCGAAATGCCTCAATTGGGTCGTATGATAGTCCATACATCGATACAGTGGTCATTCTCTTTATGCTCTTTGCCGGAATCAATTTTTCCCTTCATTACCAATGCCTGAGGGGGGATCTACGGGCATTCTGGCGCAACCCGGAATTTCGTTTTTTCATAGGCGCAGTTGTCATTTTTGTTCTAGCGGTCAGCTTCAACGTCTATCATACCGTATACAATACCTGTTCCGAGGCCATACGTTTTGGGGCCTTCCAGGTAATGTCTATCATTACGACCACTGGGTATGTCACGGCCGATTTTGAAAAGTGGCCCTCTCTTTCACAAAACATATTGCTTTTTTGCATGTTTCTGGGAGCCTCCGCCGGTTCCACTGGAGGCGGGATGAAGTGTCTACGCATAATGCTCCTTTTGAAGCATTCGTATAAACAACTCTTTTGCCTGATCCATCCCCGTGCAGTAACACAGGTCAAGATGGGAGGCCGCCCCGTATCGGACGAAGTCCTCCACAGCATATGGGGTTATTTTATGCTTTACTTAGGGCTGTTTATCTTGTGCTCTTTTCTCCTTGCCGCTATGGGGGTCGATGTAGTCACATCTTTTGCCGCCGTTGCAGCCACCATCGGCAATATCGGGCCCGGGCTGGGAATGGTAGGCCCCACAGATAACTATGCCCATATCCCGGCGTTGGGCAAGTGGTTACTCATCCTGTGTATGCTCTTGGGGCGACTGGAAATCTACACGGTCCTCGTCTTGTTTGTACCTGAATTTTGGCGTAAGTAGCCGCCGCTTTTCCGGCCTGCAAGCAATGTCCCCGAATCAGTTCTTTACAATCTGTAAAAAAGACTAACACCCCTCCCTCTGAGGTTACGTGCAGAAGCGCCCCTTTGCTCCTATGATCGTCATTATTTTTAATTACTTGCCTCTGTTCCCGCGCACCTCTTGTCCTGGCACGGGGGTTGCAATTCCCAACAAAATAATGCTCTAACGGGCAAGTCCTGTAAGGAGCAAGAATGAAATAATTTTCCCAAGACGATCCGTATTCCTTTGCAATGCTTGAAACTCGCTCCCCCTTGATGGCCTCCGGCTGGGAGAGGAGAGGGCCAAGAATTTTGTCCTTGACAAAAAGGGGGGATTGTACTAATAAAGACAATCTATTTTTTTCCATAAGCCCATGTTTAGGAGCTGTTTTTTATAGTTTTTTTGTACAAGAAGTTCCAAGGACCCCACTGCCAAGGGAAACCAATTTTACCTCTGCTATTAAGGTCTCATGTTTTCTAATACCTTGGAGTTACATGGATCTTTTAAAAAAAACCAGAAAGGAGATAAGGAAAAATGGCATTAGTACCACCACATGGAGGCAAGGGTTTAGTTTGCTGCTTACTCACCGGTTCGGAGTTAGAGGCGGAAAAGAAAAAGGCTGAAGGTTTGAAGACGATATCCATCAGCGGTCGTGAAAACGGCGACCTTATCATGATGGGTATCGGCGGATTCAGCCCGTTAAAAGGCTTTATGCCCAAGGCTGACTGGAAGAGTGTTTGCGAGAAGTATCTGCTGACCGACGGCACATTCTGGCCAGTACCTGTAACACTGTCCGCTTCTAAAGAAGATGCCGACAGCATCAACGAGGGTGATGAAATTGCCCTTCAGAATGCTTCCGGCGAGATCATGGCCACTATGAAGGTCACCGAAAAATATGAGATGACCGAGGCCGACAAAAAATGGGAATGCGAAAAGGTTTACAGGGGACAAGGCGAGGAATCCCAAGGCGATAACTTCTGGAAAATTGCCCCTGAAGATCATCCCGGCGTTATCATGGTCTTGAATCAGAAAGATTACAACTTGGCCGGTCCTGTTAAGGTGCTGAGTGAGGGCGATTTCCCCGTAAAGTTTGCCGGCACCTATATGACCCCGACACAATCGCGCGCCCTTTTTGAAGAAAAAGGATGGAGCAAGGTCGCCGCGCTCCAGCTCAGAAACCCAATGCACCGGTCCCATGAGTATCTGGCTAAGATTGCCGTTGAGGTATGTGACGGTGTGTTCATTCACTCTCTGGTCGGGTCACTGAAGCCGGGCGATATCCCTGCTGAGACACGCATTAAATGCATCAATACCCTTATAGACGGTTACTTCAGCAAGGAGAATATCGTCCAAGGTGGGTATCCCCTTGACATGCGCTATGCCGGCCCGAGAGAGGGCCTGCTCCACTCCACTTTCCGCCAGAACTACGGTGTTAATAGAATGATTATCGGCCGCGACCACGCCGGTGTCGGTGACTTCTACGGTCTGTTTGACGCACAAACAATCTTTGACGAGATTCCAAAGCCTGAAGATCCTGGCAAGAGACTCCTTTGCGAACCGTTAAAGATCGATTGGACATTCTATTGCTTCAAGTGCGACGGCATGGCATCACTCAGGACTTGCCCGCACGACAAGGAAGATCGTGTCGTCCTTTCCGGGACAAAGCTGCGCAAGATGCTCTCTGATGGTAGCGAGATTCCCGATCACTTTGGCCGCAATGAGGTCTTGACAATCCTCCGCGAGTACTATGCGGGCCTGACCGAGAAAGTTGAAATCAAGATGCAGAGTCATGCTGAGGCCACTACAATGAAGTAATGGATTAATTCCAGAATAGATTCTCCTTAACAAAAAAGGAGGCAGTGGAATCTGCCTCCTTTTTTTATGCCTTTCAATTCTTTTATAGTGAAAGCTTTAGAATATAGGATGTTCGGGGAGCAATAGCTGACTTTATCTTGGAAAAGAAAAGGGAAAGACGTGCCCCAGTCTCTCCCTTTTTGATTGCGGTTTATCTGATATCCGAACTACTTATTCACACGGCTCCCTCTCGGAATACCGGGAGTAGGCCATGGCCAGCGTTCGATAGACCATGTGCGCAAGCTTGGAGTATGGCAAATAGGTAAATAGACAGAATACCAAGACAAGGTGGGCAAAATACATGGGATAGGCAATAATGGCTACATCGGCCAGTCTCGTAAACTGAGACAGCAACCCGGTGGCGGCCAAGCCAAGAACCAGAATGATCAGGGACCAGTCAAAATAGCTCCCTTTGCTCACATTAGCATCCGTATCTTTCAGCCGGTTTGAAATCATCAGTATGGCCCCCACAAGAAGGGCAATACCACTGACATTTGCCAGGATCTTTACAGGATTAACCATGGAGTACGGGCCAGGTATCTGGAGTATATACAAAGCCACAAAGAAGATGTTCGTAACGACAAAGAGCCCGAGGAATGAAAAGAACACGAGGATATGAGAAAGATACCGGCCTTTGTTCTCGCTGCACTGGGAAAACTTGTTGTGACTCAAAATGGTAGGGAGCGTACAACATATGCTCTTCAGAAAGTCGGGAACATTGAGGTCCTTACGTTTGCCTTTTCCGTCTGCAACGGCATTCTTGTGGATGTCGGTCATAAACCTGTAAATCCCGATCCCGAATACCAGTGGTATCCATACCATGGCCAGGGGGACAAAAATAATGTCCACAAGAAGGGTCGGAAAGAAATGGGCAAATTCGATCTCACCCTCTGGTATATGCAGATGGCCGGTTATTCCAAGGATAGCAAGGAAAATAGCCACCGGTATGGCCAGCAGCAGCCACCAGAATCTGCCATCGGGCACAATCTTGCCCAGCCACTTCGGCCAGGCATATTCCTGAATGCTGTAAGCCCTCACAGCATTCAGCACATCCCCGGGCCTTGCCCCCCTTGGACAGTAAGTCGAGCAATCATTACAATGGTGGCACAGCCAAACGTCCATGTTGCCCACCAGTTTGTCCTTCAACCCCCACTGTGCTGCTATCATTTCCTTTCTTGGAAAGGGTTTTTCGTCCGGGGAAATCGGACACACCACCGAGCACGTGGCACACTGGTAGCACTTCTTGAGTGTTTCCCCCCCAAGTCTCTGCAGTTGCTTGACAAATCTGACGTCCGGTTCCACCCAGTAGCTATTTGCCATTTTCATACCTCCCAAAATTGACAATTTTCGATTGACGATTGACAATTTTAAGCAGGATCTCTTGATCCTTTAATATTCAATTGTCAATATTCAATCCGTTCCCACCTGATTGTTGTGCTCATTGTATTCTTCAGGTTTATTGTGCTCATTGTCTTAACATGGTTGATCTGAACCCAACAAACCCAATAAACTCTAAAAACCCTTAAATGGGTTGGGACCAACTTCCTCTATTGTCGCCATGAACTCACTGATGATACCCGGAATCTTGTCATATTCATCAATAGCGATCTGGACCTGCTGCACGCGCTCTTTTTCAAGGGCCAGGCTCAGTAAAGCCTCGCCGATTTTCTCCATGCGGATATCGCACAGTTCGCTTCCCTTGATAAAGTGACATTGGTAGTCATCCCCAAACTTGCAGCCAAGCATCAAGATACCATCGATCCCTTTGGACAGGGCATCCTTGATCCAGACCACATTGACAGACCCGAGACACCGCACCGGGATGATCCTTATAAAGGGCGAATACGTCAGCCCCTTGATCGCAGCCTGATCAAAGGCCGGGTAGGCATCATTCTCGCAGGCCAGGACAAGAACCCTAGGTTTTTCCTCCTCCTCCGGGACCTCTATGGCCTTGACCGCGGAACCAATGGAGTCAATGTTATAATCCGCAAACCCGATAATACGCTCCGGACAGGCCCCCATGCAGATGCCGCACCTTCGGCAGCGTGTCGGGTTGGGAAGGGGAGTTCCCTTTTCATCATCATCCAGAGCCCCAAAGGGACATTCTTCAGTGCATCGCTTACACTGTGTGCAACGCTGGAAGAAAAAATCAGGAAAAGTCATGTCTCCTGACCGGGGGTGGACCGCTACACCTCGAGTAGCAGATTCAATGCACTGAATCGCCTTGAGGGCCGCGCCTGCCGCATCTGTCCGGCACTCCTGGATGCTCATGGCCCTGCGTCCGCACCCCGCGGCATATATACCGGTCCTCCTGGTTTCATAGGGAAAACAGATAAAATTCGAATCCGGATATCCGTCAAAAAGATCAAGGTCAAGAAAACCAGGTCCCTGTCGATAGGCCAGGTTCATGACCGGAGCATCCTTTGTGGTAGGTACCATGCCTGTAGCCAGCACCACCATATCCACGCTTACCTTGATGTCATCACCAAGCAGGGTGTCCTTGGCCTCCAAGACAAGAGAGCCGTTACCATTTTCAGACACGGTCACCACATCGCCCTTGGTCAGAAAGATCCCTTCGTCCTGCTGGGCACTCTTGTAGAAGTACTCGTTCTGTCCCAGTGTACGCATGTGCTGATAGAAGATGTAGGCCTTGGCATCCGGGTTGTCCTCCCGAACGTATTTGGCTTGTTTCAAGGCAACCATGCTGGTAATGGCGGCAGCATAGGGGAAGTCATCATCCGTCCCCTGGCCGGGACACTGGATAAAGGCTACGCTGGTGGCAGGTCTTCCGGTAGATGGGCACAAAATCTTGCCCTGGCCCGCCATCTCTTCCAAGGCCACATTGGTGATTACATCCGGGAACTTTCCAAAGCCGAGATGCTCATAACTGGGCTCTTCCGCTTTGGCCTCTTCCCCTTCCGCCTCCTTGGCCTCTTCTTTTTTGGGCTCTTCGGCCCCTTCGCCCTCAGCCTCCGGAGCTTCTTCAGCCTCTTCCTTCAGCTCCCAGGGCTTCCAGCCCGTGGCCAGGACCACTGCCCCGAATCGCTCTGCGTCAGGGTCGGTACTAAGAATTGTTGCAGGCTCATCAGGGGTAGGTTCCCGGGAGTCAGGAGCTTTGCCTTCAGCTGCCAATTTCTCAAGTATCGCCGCCTCCTGGTCCTTGGTCATGACATCCCACAAGTTTTTGGTCCCCGCCGGCTTTAACGTGACACCATAAAGTCCTGGTTGTCCCGCAATGCGCGCAACCTCTGTCCCTGTGCGTATCTCAATCTTAGGATGGGCTTCCGCCTCTCTAATGATCTGTTGAATGACAGGTTCTTGTAAATCCTCATATGGATAGGTCCACGGAGTCTGCTTGCGAAGTTTCGCCGCAAATCCTCCGACTTCTGCTTCCTTTTCAATGACTACCGCTTCATAGCCCGCCTTGGCCGCTTCCAAGCTGGCACTTAGACCGGTAACGCCGCCTCCCAACACCAAGATCCGCTTGTTAATAGGATCTTCCAGTTGGTAAGGTTCGGCCGGAAGTATCTTCTCAGCCTCAGCCATGCCCATGCGAAGGTAGTCCTCAGCCATCTCCTGAATCAACTCATCCACCTGGGGGCCACCTTCTTCTCCGGTCATGTGCTCTTCTTGGGGTTTGTGGCTCCAGACCACGCCTTCTCTGAGATTGACCCTTGCAGTAATGGCCGGGCTAAAATCAAAGACGTCGTAGAGCACCCGTCGCGAACAGGCAGCAATCACAACGGTGTTCACTCCCTCTTCTGCGATGTCCTGCTTGATGAGCTCAACGCCTTCCGGGGAACACATAATGGGATGGGTCTTGCGAACCTTTATTTTCGGGGGAACCTTTTTTTCCAGTCTCTCTATATCGAGGGCATCTCCGATCCCGCAACCTTTGCAGATATATACGCCTAACTTTTTGTCCATTGACTACCTCCTAGCTGCTCACCAAAGTTTGAATCGCCTTAAGGGCCATGCCTGTGGCATGTTGATTGGATGAGACCACATCCAATGGCTTCACAGCGCAACCCGTGGCAAAAATTCCCCCTCTGTCAAGGTCAGAAACCACAAATCCATCCGGGTCACACTTGACATCACCCGGCAACTTCGCGCCTGCTGTGTTCGGAACCATTCCCGTGGCCAGCACTGCCATGTCAACCGTTTCCTGGATCTTTTCGCCGGTTACGGCATTTTCTGCCACCACCGTGATATTCTTCGTGCCGGGATCTTCCTGAACTTCGGCCACTTTACCCTTAATCAGGAAGATGTTCTCATCTTCTTTGATCTTTTTATAAAATTTTTCGTAACGGAATCCAGGCGCCCTGATATCAATATAGAACACATAAATCTGTGCCTCAGGGTATTGCTCCCTCACATACGTGCACTGTTTCAACGAGGCCATGCAGCATATATAGGAACAGTAAGGCAGATGATTTTCGTCTCTTGAGCCTGCGCATTGAACAAAGGCGATCTTTGAAATCTTCTTGTTGTCCGAGGGACGCACGATCCTCCCACCAGTAGGGCCGTTGGTTGAGGCAAGGCGCTCCATCATCATGTTCGTAACCACATTCTGGTATTCGATCCCGAGATTATCTATTTTGGTGGCATCGTAAGGCTTCCAGCCTGTCGCCCAGATAATGGCGCCAACATTCAAGTTAACCGTCTGGGACTGCATATTTAGGTCAATGGCGTCGTACTTACATGCTTCCACAGCCCGCTTTGCGTCGTCTGTGCCTATAATCTTGGGTGAGATGACGTAGCGCATGGGAAAAGCCATCTCATGAGGTAGATAGGCTCCCTTCATTGTCACCATATCAAAATTGAATTCATCCGGAAGCTTTGCCATGCAAACGTCAGTGCATTCGCCACAACAGGTGCATTTTTCGTTTACATACCGAGGACTTATCTTTATAGTAACATTATAGTGTCCTGGACCCCCTGAGATGCTCTGGACCTCTGCCAGAGTATAGAAAGTGATCCTGGGATTATTCTTGATCCTTCTAAAATTGATTTCAAGACCGCACGTCGGAGGACATAGCTTAGGAAAGTAGTGCTTCAATTGAGCGACTCTACCGCCCAGGGAAGGATTACTTTCTACAAGAATAACCTCATAGCCCACTTCAGCGGCTTCAAGCGTTGCTGTTAGCCCGCTAATACCCCCTCCCACAACTAGGATGCTGCCCTTCTTGGAATCTTCAGCTCTTTGCTCTTCTGTCATGCTATTCCTCCGATTAAAAAAATCTCCAGACGCCGCCTGCGCGGCGCCTGGAGGTTCGAGTGATCATGATAGGCAATGCTGATGCCTAGGCGTCAGGGATGATCTTGTGATAGGGTTCCTTCTTGCAGGTCCACTCACCGGTTGCCGGGTCATAATGGGAGTTCGTGAAGCAGAACCACTCCTCGTCGTTTTGTCCCATAAAATCCCCCCTGTAGTAGAAGCCGGGATATCGGGACTCCTCCCTGAATTGGATATGCCTGCAATGGGACTCCACGGTCCACAGCCGGTGCCTCATCTCCCAGCATCGCATGAGCTCATGCAGGTCGCCGGCGGCCAGTTTTTCAGAATCCTCATGCATCACTTTGAACATATCCATGAGAACCTTAAGGTTGCCGCCGCTGGTCATATAGAAGGTAGACCAGCCGGCGCCATACTCGTTGGTGGCCTTCATAAGGCGCATGGCAAACCCTGCGGGCTTCAGGTAGTTGGGGTTGATGTCAACCGCCGTGGTGTACTCACAGTTGTCAAGATACAACCTGACAGGTTGGTATACCATGTCGACCAGTTCCTGTGTGGACTCCTTAAGTGCAGGCGCAAGGTCGGCATTGTCGCGTATGTACTTGGCCATCTCCTTTGCAGTAATACGGCCCTCCGCATGGGAGCCGGAGGAGAACTTGTGCCCGGAGGCGCCCACACCGTCGCCTGCCGTAAAGAGGCCGTTTACCGTAGTCATGCGGTTGTAGCCCCACTTGTAGGAATCCGGCACCCAGTCTTCATTGGGCCCGCTGCACCATATGCCGCAGCAGCCGGAATGAGAACCAAGCAGGTACGGCTCTGTTGGCATGATCTCTGAGTTCACCTTTTCGGGCTCGCAGTTTTGTGCGCACCAGAGATTCGCCTGGCCGCAGGTCATGTCAAGGAAGTCCTCCCATGCCTCTGATTCGAGGTGCTTGAGCTCTTTCTTGTCCATGGTCTTGCCGAGATCGGCCAGGGCAGTCACGGTGTCCATCAGGATCGGGCCGCGGCCCGCTTTCATTTCCGCCAGCATGAGGTGGTTCCTCAGACATGTGGGGGTCACCGCAGCAGTCCCGTAAGGTGCATATTTTTCGAGCTCTGCCTTGGAAAAGTCGCTGGCTGCAAAGTTTTCACCCAACCCGTTGAGTGCCTTTGCCTTGAAGAGCAGGAACCAGGCGCCCACAGGGCCGTAGCCGTCCTTGAAGCGGGCCGGGGTGAACCGGTTTTCCATCATGGTCAGCTCGGCGCCGACCTGGGCGCACATGGTATACGTGGAGCCTGAGTTCCATACAGGATACCAGGCACGGCCTTTGCCCTCGCCCTGGGCGCGAGGCATGTAAATGTTCACGGCCCCGCCGCAGGCAACCATCATGGTCTTGCACTTGATGACATACACTTTGTTCTCGCGGACGCTGAAGCCCACAGCGCCGGCAATGGTGTTCTCCTTGTTGGCATCCAGCAAGAGCTTTACGATGAAAACCCTCTCCAGGATGTTCTCTTCACCTAAGGCCTTTTTACCAGCCTCTGCCACGATGCACTTGTAAGACTCGCCGTTGATCATGATCTGCCATTTGCCGGTGCGAACAGGCTCGGCCCCTTCTTTCAAGGTGCCCAGCTCCTGGCCCTTTGCGCCGTCCAGGTTCTTGCCCTCTGCGGTTTTTTTCCACATGGGCAGCCCCCACTCTTCAAAGAGATGGACGGAGTCGTCAACGTGTCGGCCCAGATCGTAGACGAGGTCGTCGCGGGTAATGCCCATTAGGTCGTTTC
Organism: Gammaproteobacteria bacterium; assembly: GCA_048631945.1. GTDB lineage: Bacteria > Desulfobacterota > Desulfobacteria > Desulfobacterales. Next base: position 14,935 of record JAIWEZ010000002.1, read on the forward strand.
TGACCATCCTGACGTAGTCTTCGATGGGGTTGTCGCCGATATAGGTGTTGATGGCTGAGAGCCCCTGTGCAACCGCGCCGCTTCGCTCCATGGCGGCCTTGTCGATCAGAAGAATCTTTTTGTCAGCAGCCCATTTCTTGACCTCAAAGGCGGTCCCACAGGCAGCCATGCCGCCGCCCACGATCAAGATATCGACTTCTCTTTCCTCGACCTCCGGGTCTCTTACTGCGAGAAGTTCTGCGTTCGGTTTACTCGGTATTGCCATATCAATATCCTCCTTAATGCTTTTTATAGATTAAGATCCATCTTTACTCAAACCTCTCCTGAAAGGCCCCTAGGTCTGAGGCGTCTTCAGTATCATGCCGTCAGCTTCCTCAGTGGAAAGCAAACCGCTGTCAAGGTCCTTGCCCTGCAGGCTTGCGTAATCGTTGGCCGCACCTTCCGGCGTGGTCCGGATGGGGAACTTGAAGCGTTTGATCAAGCCGTTTCTGAACTTACAGGTCCACATGACATCCTCGGTCCCTCTCATGGGCATAATACTGGAGCCAAGAGGAACAAAATCAGAATATCCTCTGACCTCAATAGCCTGGGTGGGGCAAATCTTGACGCACGAAAAGCACTCCCAGCACTGATCCGGCTCCTGGTTATAAGCTTTCATGGCTGTTGCGTCCAGGACCATCAGGTCATTGGGACAGATGTACATGCAGGCTGTCTTCTCACCGCCTTTACAGCCGTCACATTTTTCGTTAATTACAAAACTTGGCATTGCTTTACCTCCTGAATCGTTTTTTTTAATGGTTTCCGGGAGTATCCTTACTACATGTCATCATGTGACTCGGGATCCCCCATTCAATAAGCACCAGCTATTACATCCCCCCTTTCAGTTAGTTTGCTTGGCCCCTCTAAAACCTCCTATGTATCGCGATTTCTTTTCCAAATTTTTATATTCCTCCAAACTGATCACTATTTATAAGGATACCGATTAACGTAAAGAAATTTAAGCTATTTCACAAAGAAATTAACGAGATCATAGACTCTAGCTCTGAACGACTTCGCATACCATCCTACGTCCGACTTGTCAAGCCTTTTTGGCGCAGGTTTAGGGTCTGCCAGACAACCATGCGTCGAGGCAAAGCGCCCGCAACATGTTGCGCTATAACATGATAGAACAGTACGCTATATAGTATAATTATATTTTGGATGACCTGACTTATTAGATACGTTTTTCACATGAGCTACGCATCAAGAGCTACGCATCATGATAGCCAAAGTGACAGTCAACCTGGTTGACTTCATCCCCCCTGAAATGGTAAACGAAAATCGGAATGAATACTTTCCAGAAGCTCGCCTTAGATGATACCTTCAAATTTTCTTGCCACCCGGACATCGATTGTTTCAACCGTTGCTGCGGCGACCTGAATCAATTCTTGACCCCCTATGATATCCTTCGTCTCAAAAAGGGATTGAAGCTCTCCTCCGGAGAGTTCCTCAAGCGCTACACCACGCATCACATAGGCCCCGGGTCTGGCCTGCCGGTAGTCACCTTCAAGATGCTGGAGTATGATAACCTGAGTTGCCCGTTTGTGAGCAAAGCGGGCTGTACGGTGTACCCGGATAGACCGGGCTCTTGCCGCATATATCCCCTCGGTCGCATTGTGCAAAGAAAGCCTGATCAGGCCACGTGCGAAGAATTCCACATAGTGATCAAGGAGCCGCACTGTCTCGGTTTTACGGAATCGAAGGAATGGACAGTAAGGGCGTGGAAACAAAGCCAGGAAGTTAGCCTCTACGATGAGATGAATGACCTGTTGATGGACATCATATCCCTGAAAAACAAAAGTCGTACAAGGAGGCTTACTCAGAGTGAAAACGAGTTGTTTTACTTGGCCTGTTACGACCTTGACAGATTCAGGAACCTTGTTTTTGAAAAAAGACTTTTGGAGGCCCATCCTGTTGAAGAGGAAATTATGAAAACCCTGGAAGAAGACGACGTGGCCTTAATGCGGTTTGGTATTGAATGGATCAAATATAAGTTGTTTGGAGACATAAGAGACGCAAAACATAATCACGAAAGCACGAAAAGACGAAAGCACGAAACAGACAAAGATTGAACGGGGAAATGATTCGCCTGCGGATCAAACCCACAATGAATACGCAGTGCCAAAGTTTAAGGGGAAGAAGCTCCGGTATCCTATCATTACTATCATTGCGATTTGATTTGAAGTGTGGAGTAGGTGTGTCATTTGAGCTTCGCGTTTTGTTTCGCCTGCCCTGTTAGATATTTATAATAATCCTTGGAGGTGGCAAATTGCCTATGTATCTAACAGGGTGAATTTTCGTACTTTCGTGTTTTCGTGATTGGTTTCTCAGAAATTTGAATAGAGCTAACCCTGGTTGGGACTTGGGGAGGATTTTGATGGAACTCAAGGGCAAGGTAGCGCTGGTACTGGGTGCTATCAAGGGTATTGGGAAAGGCATCGGACTTGCCCTGGCCGGAGAAGGGGTCAAGGTGGTGCTGAACTATTACGACTGGGAAGAATCTCTGGGGCAGATGAAGCAAGATTTTGAAGAGGCAGGTGCTGACTACCACGTTGTCAGGACGAATCTGCTTGATACAGACAAGATCTCCTCCCTTGTTGACAAGGTCATAGCCCGGTTCGGTCGCCTTGACATCCTGATCAATAATATGGAGCGCGGGGGGTGGCCCGTAGTGCATGGCCCTTATGTTCGCGAACAATGGGACTTGGAGATGGCCACAACGCTTCGGGCAAAATGGTGGGTCTACAGTGCGGCCCTTCCCTACCTGAAGGCTTCCGGCGATGGTGTGGTGGTCAATATCTCATCCATTGCAGGACTCGTCGGCAGGGCGGGTCCTGCAGGGCGGGTTTTTAACGATGGATATGCAGCAGCAAATAGGGCCGTATCATCTTTTACAGAGACCTGGGCACGAGAAGCTGCACCGGAAGTCAGAGTCAACGAAGTCATGCTCGGATTTTTTGAGACTCGCCATGGTCCCCAAACCCGGGGGTGGGGCCTGCTGACCGAAGCCCAGCGCAATGAGATTAGAGATCATACCCTGCTCCGACGAATCGGTACGATTGAAGATGTGAACAGGACAGTCCTTTTTCTGATTAGGGATGCCTCCTTCATGACTGGAAGTGTGCTCCGGCTTGACGGTGGTTATCTCCTGGGTGGAGAATATTCAGAGCCCATGCCAAAGGGGGTGGTTGAATAAGCAGTTTAGCCCGTTTACCCGGTTTCGTAAGCATTCATGCCCATATTGTCATTTCGACCAAAGGGAGAAATCTTTTGGTTTGGAACTGAATACCTTCCTAACAAGATTTCTCACATTCGTTCGAAATGACAATACGGGCTTAACTATTATCGAATAACGCTCAGACTGCCCAGTCCGGAATGAAATGCAGGATGTGTTCTTTTATCTCTTCAAACTCTGCGGCATCCACCTCAGCTTCCACCTCATCAGCGTCAAACCAACAGATTGATTGACCTTTGTGGTCGTACACGTTGAAGATCCGCTTCCCTTCTTCTCTTGGATTCTCCATCTCTATCACTTCAGCCACAATCTTTTTTGCCTGTTCATAGGGAATGAATCGAGGTTTATCCATAAGCACTTCCATAAATCAAACCAAAGGGGTTGGGAAAAAGATCTCTTCGTAAAGATTCAGGGCATAGCGGTCGGTTATGCTGGCAGCAAAGTCACAGACCGTGCGCTCCCGGGTGGTACCAGGTGGAAGACCACCCATCTCCATTTTTCTGAGTTCTTTTTCAAGTGCTTCCGGGTTTTCCAGAAGGTAGTAGTATAGCTCTGAGAGGATCTTTTTGACCTTGACAAACTCTCCGTGCACCTGCTCAGACCTGTAAACATTATCATAGAGAAACTGCCTGAGCAAACCCATAGCCTCGGAAACCGACTGACTCACGGCAAGGTGCATATCTCCATCCTCAATCCGGGTTGACATCACAAGGTCGTTTATCATGGTCCTGATCCTCTCAGAATGGGAACGACCCAATACGTCCGCACACTGTTTTGGAACCTGCTTTAAATGGATGACACCGCTACGGATGGCATCGTCTAAATCATGATTGAGATAGGCCATGATGTCAGCAAAGCGCACTACCCTGCCCTCAACCGTTGCGGGCATCTCATTGGGTTCCTCGGGCACTACTGCTCCATACCCCTTGGAATGCTTCAGGATCCCGTCACGGACCTCAAAGGTCAGGTTCAGGCCGCGGCCTTGGTTTTCCAGCACATCAACGACCCTTACGCTCTGTTCCCTGTGAGAAAACGTTTCCAAATAGATTTCCTTTAGCACAACCTCGCCACCATGTCCGAACGGCGTGTGTCCCAGATCATGTCCCAGGGCTATGGCTTCAGCCAAATCCTCATTCAGCCTTAATGCCCGTGCCATGGTGCGTGCAATCGTAGAGACCTCTAAGGTATGTGTAAGCCGTGTACGGTAGTGGTCTCCCAGCGGAGAAAGAAAAACCTGAGTCTTGTGCTTAAGGCGCTTGAAGGCATTGGAATAAACAATGCGATCGCGGTCTCTTTGAAACTCCGTACGAATGGGACAGGGCTTTTCATATGTCACCCTCCCCCGGGAATCACTGCTCAAACAGGCACAAGGGGACAGATATTCCCTCTCCCATGCCTCTATCTCCTCCCGTATGGACGTCAGCTTATGTGATCGTTTTCTTAAGGCCTGCCACCGGGCCATAGCTTGAGACTCCTCTAAGGCTAAATATTCAAAGTGAACAGCACATAATACTGAAAGCCGAAAGAGATTATTACCTTATCGCACAAGAACGAAAATCTGTAAAGACATATTGTGTGATATTGCACGGTAACGTCAAGGCAAACCTCGACATTATCGACATTAATGTATTATAATAAAAATCGACTCATTCCTAAAATCCCCCCTAACCCCCCTTTTTCAAAGGGGGGAGTTACTTCAAAGTCCCCCTTTATTAAAGGGGGACCCGCCTGCCAACGCCTGGTTCGCAATGGAGCTACAGTGCCGGCACACACGGCAATGGCGGGCAGGTTTAGGGGGATTTTCGTGCTTTCGCATTTTGCGGTGTTCGTCTTGAGAAGAGGCGTGTTTTCGTGGTAGATCCTTTTCGCAATTCACGCTGCACAATATCGGAGAAGAAGATCAAAAATGGATTATGAATTCTTTATGTCAAAGGCCCTTGAAGAGGCACACCAAGCACTCAGCATGGGAGAATTCCCGGTTGGCTGTGTGATCGTGTATGAAAACAGGGTCATTGTCACCGGAGCACGGCACCACAGCGTTCAAGACGACCAAAACGAGCTGGACCATGCTGAAATGTTGGCGTTGAGGAAGTTGGTTGATATAGAGGGAAAAATCGACAGAGAAAAGGTAACCCTTTTTTCAACACTGGAACCCTGCCTTATGTGCTATACGGCAATCATTGTAAACGGCATAAGACGTATTGTGTTCGCCTATGAAGATGTTATGGGGGGCGGCACGAATCTTGACCTAAAAAGACTCAACCCTTTTTACAGAAATGTGAAGATAACGATCACACCTAATGTCCTGAGGGAGGAAAGCCTGAAGCTTCTCAAAAAATTCTTCTCGGACCCTAAAAACCGCTACTTGAAGGAAAGCCTGCTTGCTCAATATACCCTGAGGCAATAGGCTTGTATCTGATTACATCATTTAGAATCTCTCTCGCCCTGGCTATTAGAAAAGAACTTCGTTCAGGTAGAATAAAGTCTGAGGTCGGAGGACCGCTTCGCTTGAGGTTGGAGGCAAAACAAAAGGATTTTCTTGCCTCGGACCTCAAACCTCAAGGCCCAAGGGGCCGCTCCTCTAAACTTTGCCCTTTGAGTGACAACGGGAGCCTGTAATCAATTGCACAGCTTTGCTCAGCGGGGCTTCAGGTAAGGCTGCTTGATTCCCCAGACAAAGAACCTGACCCACGCAAAACCAAACTTCATCAAAGCCACCTCGTCTGCTTTGATCTTTTTTAATACCTCTGACTTCACTTTATACCGCTTCAAGAATGTGCTTTGAAAAACGAAATCGTGGAAATTTTCAAGGTTATAGGTAGCCATAAAGGCCATCTTCCCTTTTGGTCCATACGGCCCCTCCCGGCCCCACGGATCAGAGTGAAACAGGGCTTTTACTTCCGCCCATTTGGCAGTCATTTTGTGGTAAAAAACTGCCTCCTGGTCCTCTGCCCAGCTTTCACTTGTCCACTCTTGTGGTTCATATTGTCCAAGGCAAAAATCGGGGGGTTTGAAAAAGTACACGTCGGTCGCCTTACCTGCCGGCCCTTGAAATAGAATCCCCTGCTCCAGAGGAAAAGTACGACAGGTGTCAGGCCGATCCGGATAAACCGTGCATCCTGACTCGTTCAAGAATGGACACGTCTTTTCTTCATTATTGGCCATACGGAGCAAAACATCCGGGAAAAAATTCGGTTCCCGCAGCACGACGTCCACGTATTGATCTAAGAACTGTTCAGAGGATATGTTCAGTCTATTCTTCAGCCGAAGCACATCGTATGGGTACAAGAACATATTCAGGTTTCGACAGCATCGCGTAAAGCATTCCAAACCCTCATGACACCGAAACAAAAAGATTTCGCCGTCTTGAAGCTTCTTATCAAGAATACCCTCCTGGGCTTCCGCATCAAAATATTTCATAAAACAGCCCCTAGGTTAATGAACCTCCCTGCAGCAAGCTGCGGGGTATCAAAATTGATTAAGCCTTTGTATTCCCCCTCACCCTACCCTCTCCCGCCAGTCATCGATCCTGAGGCCTCAGACCCGAAGGGGGGAGAGGGTAAAT
>JAIWEZ010000003.1:0-21370 GCA_048631945.1 Gammaproteobacteria bacterium
TGTTTTTGGCCATGAACAGGACATGAGATAAGTTTAGGCATTGCCCAAGAGACTTAATTGCTCTACATTGTGGTTCATGATCTCACTAACCAGTCTGCTCCACCAGGAAAACCTCAAAGACATTATCCTTCGATGGATGTCTAACAATCTTCTTGAGGAGGATTGCGAAGCGGTCAAAAGGATCGTCAACTTTAACGTTCACATCCTTAATCTCTATTTGGACCATTTCTGCAACGATCTGTTCAATTTTCTCTCCGGTGGAAAAACCTGGACTTTCGAGGTCACTTCAAAGGGACAGTTGAAGGACTTTATACTTGACGTTGCCCCCTATAATAATCATCGGCTGGATTTTATTAGAACCAGGTACGGAAAATATCCAGAGGATTTTTACAGGTCTTTACCTTTTCGCGGCAAGATATACTGCTCCGGTAGTAAGGAGCATCCAGTCTACCTCGGTCACTCTAGAATCAAGAGGTTTCGAAGGGTAGCGGAAAAGGCTTCGCGGCGTATGGTTAACATGATATTTGACCAGATCAAAAAGAATGCTGATGCCCTGGCAACCGAACGAGCCTCCCAACTCGGCATCCCCAAGGAACAACTGATTACTCCTGTCAAGGTGCAGAGAGAAGAATTCGCTCATGCAGAAAGGAGGTTCCTGAAACAGTTAAAAAAGGGCATGTTCAATCCGGATGAAGAAATGTTTGACTCAGCGAGGATTCATGATGTTGCAGGGGTTAAAGCCATCATTAAGGATGATAGAATCCCTGTTCTCGAAAAATTCTTCCATGATATGCCAGGCTACAGTGTCGCAGAGAAAGAAAAACACTTCGGCAACTACGACGATGTGAATTACATAATTGGCATTAAGTTGGACAAAAAAGAATTGATCAACAAAGCTCCCAACAGCAGGGTTGTTGACGTCCTCTCAGCTCGGGGGATGGACAGAGACACGGTTGTCGACGACTACAAAACCTTTGTGGAAACCGCTGAAGATCATGTCTATCTTGAGCTTATCACCAGCAACTATCCAGAAATGATCGAATCGGAGTTCGGCCGCTCCATGCATGAAGAGAGAATTCTTGCCCAGAGGGAACAGGCTGGATACAGATCGTCGATTGCAAGAAATGTCAGGTACATTACAGAGTATCTTTTCCTGTTCGCCATTTCCGAAAAAAAATCCATTCACCAGCTTCCTGTCAGGCTCTGGGAAAAAACCATGCCTGATACCTACGACCACGCCATAAGGCAGCTCTGGGACATCCCCACCATGCCGGTTCTATAGGATGGGAAGGAGATCTCCCGCGACAACTAAAACGCCGGTCAGCACGGATCTTCTACGCCGGAACCCGCCACAAATGCCCACCTAATTGAGCCAACTTCTTCTCGATGCACTCATATCCCCGGTCTATGTGATAAACCCGGGAAACCTCTGTGGTCCCACTTGCAGCCAGGCCTGCTAAGATGAGTGAAGCGCTTGCCCTCAGGTCAGTGGCCATAACGGGCGCTCCGGTCAAGCGCCCGTCACCCATAACCACAGCGGCGTTGCCGGACACCGTAATGTCAGCACCCATACGTTGAAGCTCGCTTACGTGAATGAACCGATTTTCAAAAATGGTCTCAGAGATCACACTCAGGCCCTTTGCAAGACACATAAGTACCATGAACTGGGCCTGCATATCAGTCGGAAACCCGGGATAGGGAAGGGTCTTGACATCCACGCTGGAAATCGCTTCCGTGCCTATTATGCGAAGACCGTCTACTTCTTCTTCAACTGTTATGCCTGTCTGTTGCAGTTTGTGTATTACGGCCCTAAGGTGGTTGGGTTCACTGCCTACAATCTTAATATTTCCACGGGTCACTCCTGCGGCAATCATGAAGGTGCCGGTCTCTATACGGTCGGGGATGATGGTATAGGAAGTCGGTTTCAGGGCCTCAACGCCTTCAATTGTAATGACCGGTGTACCAGCTCCGGCGATTTTGCCACCCATCCGGTTCAATGCCTCTGCCAAGGCCACGACCTCAGGCTCACGAGCTGCATTTCTCAAGGTAGTGATTCCTTCAGCCAGCACAGCCGCCATCATAAGGTTTTCCGTCCCGGTTACTGTGACAACGTCAAAATAGACCTCAGCTCCCTTCAGCGAGCGAGCCTTCGCCTCGATATAGCCGTGCTCCAGTGAGATCATCGCCCCAAGTTCTTCCAAACCCTTGAGGTGGAGGTTGATGGGGCGGGCCCCGATGGCACACCCTCCCGGTAGAGAGACACGAGCACGTCCGAGCCGGGCCAGCAATGGCCCCAGGACCAGGACCGAGGCGCGCATGGTTCTAACTAGATCATAGGGGGCCTCATAGCTGTTCAGCCCGCCGGCATCTATCTTTACCACACTTCCACTCGTCTCCACTTTGGCCCCAAGGTCGCTAAGCAGACTCTTGATCGTCCTCACATCCCTTAGATCCGGCACATTATCAACGGTATTCAAACCCTCGGTAAGGAGGGTGGAGATCAATATGGGAAGAGCCGCATTCTTCGCCCCGCTGACGGCCACCGTGCCTTCTAAGCGGTGTCCACCTTCAATCACGATTTTTTCCATTACTCAAAGGTCCTTGTAAAATCCCTAATGGTCTTCTCGACTTCATCCAGTTCGGATTCGGGCGAAGGTGGTGGTTGAGTAGTAGCAATTGGCTGGTATAACGTCTTGAGATAAGCAATGTCGAACAACTGATCAGGTAACTCTGTATTGACTTTGATAGTCTTTAACAAATACATCCTGGCAAGCTGGCCATTCTGAAAAAAGAGTATACGTGCAGGGTACCACCTGCCTTTTTCCAATGACATATAGTCCGCATACTCAATTTCTTCCAAAATTGCACCATGGGGACCACCGCCTCTTAGAACGTATCTTATCGGCCTGAAGGTGTTCTTTTCAATCCAAACCTGAGACACGGATTCGTCGGGGTATTTGGCCCCGATAACATAGGCAATTCTGTCCTTATACCTTCCAAGGCTTACCACGCCAAGATCGACATCCTGTTCAGAAAGTCGCTTAAACAGAAGGTCTTTCTGTCGATACAATAAAAGATCTTTGAAATGGTCAAACGGGTTTTCTGTTTCCCCAATAATCTTGCCATTCGTAACTAAGATGGCGCCCTCAGGGCCGACCACCCGTACCTGCTCGCCCTCTGGTGTATTCACTTCACACCTGAACCGGTCCGGATACAGGTAGTAGAGTGTTTCCTCCAATTCCCCCATTCCTCCTTCCAGGGCAGGATCATAGATGACCGTCGTTTGCATTACCACGCAGGTGCGAGCGGAACCAAACCGTTCGATCATAAAGCTCAGGATCTGCTTGGCCGGCAGGACATAAGAATGACTGGCCGCAGCCAGACCCAAGATGATGAAGGCACAAATCAGGGATGACAAACGAGGCTTAAAGGTCTTTGAAAAATCTTCAATTTTGTTCAAGATCAAGAAAGGCGAAGATTTTAACCGAAAGAAAGGTCGGCTGAAAGCTGAAAGCTCAAAGCTCAAAGGCAATAAGTGGTTATAGGCAAATCTCATTGAAAGATGTCCTTTCGGCTTTAACCTTTGAACTTCAATAAAGATTGGGCAAAAGGGGACTTTTGCAAAGGCATCGCTTCCTATTGATTATATACCAAAGCCCGGAGGTCTTTTCAATTGAATTTGGGAGCATACAAATCCGGAGTCTACAAGAAAGCCGATGTGAATGGCAATAACGAGAATGGCAGGTAGAAATCTTAAGCTGGTCAGGCAGCAGCCTGTTTTTTTATGCGATTTGGTCCCAGTGCTCTTAGTTTGTCTTCCATCTCTCTGGTGATTTGGACAAACTCCACAGGCATGTTGGAGGCAATGGTAGCAAAAGTTAAGCGTTCTTTTTCCAAGCCGATCTCTTCGAGCATCCTCCCGGCATCCTCTACCCGCCACTCGGCAAAGGTGTTTCCTTGTTGTGACTTGCAGTTGTCCTTGTGGCAGGCCAAGATCAGCACCCCATCTGCGCCGGCCTCAAAGGCAGTAAGGATATAATCTACATCCACCTTGCCGGCACAAGGAACCTTGATCATCTGAAGACCCTCCGGCAGGGAGCTGCCGAATAAGCGTGCCATCCGGCCCGCCTCATAAGCCGAATTCTGGCAGCAAAAAGCGATAATCTGCGGCGCATCCACCCTTTTCTCCATTGAGGCTAAAATTTGAGCCTCCACCTGATCATCCCCATAATCTACAAGTTGTATAGCATCCATTGGGCACTCACTTGCACAAATGCCGCACCCCTGGCAGGCCACCTGTGATATAACCGCCCGGTTGTCCCAATAGATTGCCCCATGAGGGCAAACCCTGAAACAGGTAAGGCATATGGTGCATTTGCCTCGGTGAACCTTTGCCTTTTCCCTGGGCACCAACTTCTTCCCTTCCCCAAGGAGCTCTCGAACCGCCAGCACGGCGTTTTGGGCATCGGTCCACATATGGTTAAGATTGTTCGGCTGCCGGGACGAGCCAATAACGTAGATCCCTTCTCGGTTGGAGCGAATAGGGAGATAATGTACATTGTCGGGTTGGAGAAAGCCTTCAGGCTCCGTGTCAATCCTCAGTGCCCGTGCTAAATCTGGGGTCTGTGGATGAGGACGAATCGCCTCTTCAACGACCAGTATATCGGGTTTCAGCTCAACGTCGTTATTTAAGATGCCATCAAAAAATTTAATCCCAAGATTGGAGCCGTTCTGCCTGATAACGGGAGACTCCCTGAGCTTGAAATAAAGAACCCCTTTTTCTCGACTTTTCTTGTAAAGGGTTTCAAGACCATCGTGAGCGAGTTTCACATTTCCAACCAAAATGGTTGCCTGGGACCTCCCAGAATCCTGGATTTCGAGAGCGCTTCGCATGGCTCGTTCCATGACCACCGGACTGCCCTCCTGGTGAAGCCCGACCAAGAAGAGCACATCCTTTGAGACATCACCTAAAAATAGGTCTATTTCCTTTTCAGAAGTAAGCACAGACTCAAGCCGGGATTGGCTCAGTATCTTCTTATCAGCATTAAGACCGTATGCCTCTATCATGGAAAACGTTTCGGCTTCCAGTGCAACAACCACGGCACCAGCCGCCTTTTCAAGCATCCGCCCGTCTTGTTCCAGCCTAGCATGGAAATCGCCCGGGATGCCGGTCAGAGAGACAAGCCTGGTTACGACCAGCACCTCAACAGCCTTATGGTCTTTGACTTTGTCCATGAGAGTCGACAGTTCCTTCTGGCTGTCAGAAGCAAAGTCTCTACCGATAGCCTTCCCCCCGATGCTGGTGCCGCTTTCTATCAAAACGACTTTATAGCCAGAGTCGGCCAAATCTGAAGCAACCTTGATACCATTCCATCCACCACCAATAACAAGTACGGTGGTATCCATACGAATCTCTTCCATGGGCCCTGTTTGACCAGTTTGACCAGTTTGACCAGTTTGAGAAGATACCGTCCTTACTTTGGGCATTGCACCACCCCTAAATATTGGGCTACCCGATGGGCCGCTTGGCCCGCCTGGGCCATGGAATCAGCAATGTCCTTCGGTCCCTGGGCCGTGCCTGCCAAAAAGACCCCCGCCCGGATAGTAGAAGTGCTATCCAGGGAATCACCAGATGCAAAGAACCCGTGTTTGTCAAGATCAAGCTTCAGCATGTCAGCCAAACTATCATTGCCTGAACCCGGCATAATCCCCACAGAGAGCACCACAAGATCAAAGAGTTCCCTGACTGCGTGACCGTCTTTTTCGTCTCCATAGCAAACGGTCAGTTGGTCCTGTTCCCCCTGAAAGATATCCCCGGGCATAAACCGAACGAAGCGTATGTTTTCTTTACACCTTTCATAAAACTTGGAGAAATTCTTGCCGCAATTCTGAATATCCATGTAGAAGATGGAGACTTTTATCTCAGGATGACGGTGGCGTATGGCCTCAGCCATTCGCATGGCATAGCCGCAACACACCTGGGAGCAGAAGCCATGCTCCAGCTTGTGGTCGCGGCTGCCGACGCATTGAATGAAGGCGATACTCTCGGGGGCCTCATTGTCTGAGGGACGTACCACATTGCCCTTTTCCCTCAGCATGCGTTCTAGGTCCAGGGCAGTGATCAGGTTTTTATTTATACCATACCCGTACCGGGGCCTGTCCACAGGATCAAAGGCCTTAAAGCCGCTCGCAACCACAATGGCATCTGCTTTGTCGGAAACATGGCCCTGCTCTTGATCAAGGTCGATTGCCTTTTCAGGGCACAGGTCCTGACATAACTTGCAATTTCCATCACGAAAATAGAGGCATTTACCTTCATCAATGGTGTAGAGTGGAATATTATTCTTAGAATATCCCCGGACTATGGCCCCTGGTGCAGGGCATTTCTCAAAACAGATCCCGCAATTTGAGCACTTTTGCGAATCAATATATGAGGGCCGCCTGGTAAGCGCATAAGAAAATCTGCCGTTCCCGCTCAACCCTTCTATTTCTGTCCTCAGATGAACCCTGATCCGCGGCTCCTCAATCACCTCAAGGAGCCTCTGTTCCACGGAACAGGCACCGCACTTTTGACATTCGTCAGCGGCCTTGCAGCAAAACTGGATGGCATGGCCGCCAAGGAAACTGCTTTTTTCTACCAGCTCCACATCAAGATTCAGCCGTGCCAGCTCCCAGGCCGCAGTCAGACCGGCAATGCCGCCGCCAATGACCAGAACCTTTTTGGACGTTTGATCCGGCGAATTCTGTCCAAAACCCTTTCTCAACAAACTCTCCCGTAGCCTTGCTTCTCTACTTAAATGCCGCCCGCCTTTAAGATATCCGGGATCTTGTCCTCATGCCCCGGCGCTGTTATGTACACACCGTCACACATATTTGATGCCTTTATCGCCTTGACAGAACTGCCGGCCACCTCTGTGCATTTTTCAATGTCGGCCCCTTCGGTCTCCTCAAGAAGGGCTTCGGGTACAAAAAGTCCGGGATAGCTGCCGTCTCTATATTTAGGCACCTCTTCCGGGACGAGCAGGCGCACTCCGGCCAAGACCTTGACCTTACTCTCCCTGGCGTGCTCCGTTAATCTTTTCAGATTCTCCATATTAAAAACCGGGTGGGTTACCAGGAAAGAAGCGCCTGCTCTTATCTTCTTTTCCACCTTTATCATTTGAGGCCCGATGGGATCGGCCTCTGGATTGGCTGTGGCCCCAAGTAAGAATTCCGGAGAACCATTGAGTGGATTCCCAGCCATGTCTTTTCCCTCTGCAAGGGCCCTGGCTGCCTCCAGGAGGTGAACAGAGTCAATGTCATGAACAGGTTTGGCATCCCCATGGTCGCCAAACTTAACGTGGTCGCCGCTCACACAAAGGATATTCTTGATCCCCAGTGAGGCTGCCGCCAGAAGATCCGACTGGAGGGCAAGTCGATTCCGGTCACGACAGGCCATGTGCATGATCGGCTCCACTCCCTGATCGAGAGCCACCCTACAAACCGCCCAAGGACTCATACACATAACCGCATTATGGTTGTCAGAGATCCCGACAGCGTCAACCACATCCTTCAGTCTTTGCACAAGCTGAATCAAGCCTTCAAGGTCGGTGCCCTTAGGGGGATCGACACTCGAAGCTACTACGAACTCGCCTGATGCCAATGCCTCTTTAAAGGATCTTGCCATATTATTCGTATCTCCTCCTGTAGGCCTCATGAATGATCCTATCCGGGTGTTGTTGAACGCTCCATTTCTTAGGGGGAAGGGTCTGCTCCATCCTATCCACCCTGCCAAGCTTTTCTAATCGGTTGTAAATGAGAGTCCAGGCACAGTCCCTTTCCGGATCTACCTCACACTTGCCGTGCCTTGCCCCTCCACACGGGCCGTTGACCAACCCCTTTGCACAGATCGTCACAGGGCAAATGCCCCCCGTCTCTGCCAGTACACAATCGCTGCAGGAACGGCAGCGCTCGCTCCATACCCCGGGACCTTCGGCCACACCGATAAAGGTTGTATTGAGGGCCGGCACCACTATCTTGTGATCAAATACGTCACTCGACAGTTGCACCCCCGCACCGCAAGCCGTGGAGAGGATGAGATCATAATCATCTAAGGTCACCTTGTTAGTTATTTCTTCTATGAATTCCCGGTCGCACTGCCGCTCAATGGTAAGTTCATCAATTTCTACATCCCTGTTTTCCAGGGCAAGAGCCATCTTCAACTGCGAGGCAAGGACGGCCACCTCTTTTTCGCCCCCGGCCAAACAAACGGCCACACAGGTGCCACATCCAAGAATCAGCATCTTCTTTGAGCCTGAAACTAATTCTTTGATCTCATTAAATGGTTTTCTCTTGGCTACAATCATCTATTCTACTCCCGGTTTGGTCATTAGTCATTAGGTCTTAACAAAGAACTCCTTTACAAGAATCATCCTCTCCAAGTGACCAGTGACTCATGACCTATGACGAAATTATGCCGCCTCAGCCACCGGGACCATGCGCCTCAACGGGTTTGGCCCCAGTTCCTTCGCCCGGTTCGTCATCATCTCGACCGCCTCAGCAAACAAGGGGGCATCCGATGCCCCGATGTGAAACATCTCCAGGCGGTCTCCCCCCAGTCCGATCTCATCCAGGAGGCTCTTTGTGTATTCCACCCGCTCTTTGGCCCTTAAATTTCCTTCCAGGAAATGACAATCACCCATTTCTCACCCGCCCACAAATACGGCATCAGCACCAGCCTCAAAGGCCTTGAGGATGTGGACGATCTCCACCTTGCCCGTACAAAGGTACTTTACTATGCGCACGGTGGGGGGATATTGGAGCCGTTGAGACCCAGCCATATCGGCGGCAGTATAGGTGCAGTAGGTGCAGACAAAGGCCTCAATCTTGGGTTCAAACTCCTCCCCGGCGGTTTGTTGTTCCTGTATTTGTGATGCAGTCTGCTGTTCCATGTTAGTCCTTTTGTCCCAACGCGGACAAGCTCAAAGCTCAAGGCTGAAAGCTCAAAGTAAAAATTAGGCCTTAGACTCTTAGCTTCTCTTCCCTTCAGCTTTGAGCTTTCAGCTTTCGTCCTTCACGGCAAAAACTTCTCTGCCAAAATAAACACGAGTTTCATGACTTCGTGGCTAATACAACGCACTGATCTTGGCAACAAACTGCTCGTCCGTGCTGTGTCCCACTTCAATGGCTCCCCGCGGGCAGGCAGTAGCACAATTGCCACAACCCTGGCAGGCAGCGGCGTCAATCTTAATAACGCCTTCCTCTTCATCTACCTTGGGCACATTATAGGGACAGGTCCGGACGCAGGTCAGACATATGGCGCACTTCGTAGCGTCTACCGTGGCTACAGTACCTCCCACGTACATCTGCTTTTCGGAGAGCACAGTGCTGGCCCGGGAGGCGGCGGCCTTGGCCTGGGCGATAGCCTCGTCCGTAAATTTAGGCATGTGGGCAAGCCCGCACAAAAATATCCCGGCATTGGCAAAGTCAACAGGCCTTAACTTCAGGTGGGCCTCGGCAAAAAAGCCGTCCTGGTCCAGGGGAAGCTTAAACACGTCAGCCACCTGTTTGCTCCTAGGATTGGGCCTTATGGCTGCACTTAAGACTAGAAGATCAGGCTCCAAAATCACCTCACCCCGAAGGTTCTGGTCGAAAACCTTGACCTGGAGCCTCCCATCAACCTCGGCCACTTCAGGCTTTTGCCTCAGGAAGTATCGCAGAAACCGGACCCCTTGCTCCCGGGCCTTCTTGTAGGAAAGCTCTTTAAACGCAAAGGTTCGCATATCGCGATAGAGTACATAGACATTGATCTCAGGATTCAGCTCCTTGAGCTTGAGGCTGTTCTTTACGGCCGCAGTACAGCACACGCGGCTGCAGTAAGGGTGTTCTTCATCCATGCATCCGACACACTGGATCATGACCAGATCCCTGACTTCTTTCAAACTGTCGGGCTCAAAGACGATGCGCCTTTCTATCTCTTTCTGTGTGATGACATGATCGTTCTGGCCGCATAGGTATTCCGTGGGCTGATATTCCGTGCCCCCTGTGGCCACAATCACAGCCCCATACGAAATCTCTTCGGTCTTGCCGTTTACAGAAACGGTGCCTTTAAATGCGCCCAGATGTCCGGAGTAATTCTTCACCTCAGCCCTTGTATAGACAGTAATCAACGGATGGGCTTCGACTTTATTGATCAGTTCTTGGACATATTCTGCAGGACGTGCCCCATCTTCAGTGTAGTAAAGGGTTCTGGCATTGCCGCCGAGTTGATCTGACTGCTCTACCAGGTAGGTCTCAAAACCCTGCTCGGCTAAGGTAAATGCCGAGGTCAAACCAGCCAAGCCGCCTCCAATAACCAGGCCCTTTTGTACGACGTCAAAGGGAAACTCGTACAGGGGGTGAAGTATTGCCGCCCGCGCCACCGACATGCGAACAAGATCTTTGGCCTTGTTAGTGGCACGCTCAGGATCAAAGGTATGGACCCAGGAACCCTGGTCTCGTACATTGGCCATCTCAAAGAGATATTTGTTCAAGCCGGCCTCACGGATGGTGTCCTGAAAAAGGGGTTCGTGGGTTCGAGGAGAACAGGAGGCTACGACTACCCGATTGAGTTGGTGCTCCTCAATCATGGCCTTCATCTCTACCTGCGAGTCCGTGGAGCAGGTAAAGAGATATTCGTGCGCAAAAACTACATGGGGAAGCGTCTTTACGTACTCAGTCACCTCGCCCACATCAATTGTACCGGCGATATTGATGCCGCAGTCGCAAAGAAAAACCCCGATGCGCGGCTCTTCCTCCGTGATGTCACGCTCCTTGGGATAGGCTTTCTCCTTGACCAGGGTCCCCCTTGCCTCTGCAAGGAGGCTGGTAGCCGCACCGGCTGCACTGCTGCCCTGAAGGACCGAGCTCGGGATGCCCTTGGGACTCTGAATCACACCACAGGCAAAAATACCCGGCCTGGAAGTGGAAACCGTATCAAGCGGCTGACTCTCACAAAATCCGAATCGATTTAGCTCGATGCCAAGGTTTTTAGCCAGCTCCAAAAAGGCCGGATCAGGCCGGAGCCCGACTGACAGAATGACCATGTCAAAGGTTTCGCTTTGAATCTCGCCCGATTCGTCTACATAGGCAAGATCCAGGTTGTGCGTTTGCGGGTTCTCCAGCACCCGTGAGATCATGGACCGTACATATCGAACGCCTCCAGTGGTCCTAGCCCGATTATAATAGCGCTCGAAGCCCTTACCGGGTGCCCGCATATCGATGTAAAAGACGGTAGGCTCGATCTCCCTGTCGTGCTCCCTTGAGATCATGGCCTGCTTGGTTGCATACATGCAGCATACATACGAACAGTACTCACAACCAAGGGAGGCATCGCGTGATCCCACGCACTGGATCCACGCGATCTTCTTAGGTTCTTTTGCGTCAGAGGGTCGCTGGATGTGGCCCTTAAACGGGCCGCCGGCCGAAAGGATGCGCTCGTATTCAATGCTGGTAATCACATTCGAATAGCGCCCGTATCCGTATTCCGGTTTTAAGCGGGCATCAAAGGTTTCAAACCCGGTAGCCAGGATCACAGCCCCGGCGTCAATTTCTATAATCTCATCCTTTTGATCAAAATTGATCGCACCAGGCCCACAGACTTCTTGACACACCCCGCACGCCCCGGTGTTCAGATGGACACAGGTCTTCGGGTCAATCTGGGCCACATTGGGCGTGGCCTGAGCAAATGGTATATTGATCGGTTTGCGAGGTCCCATACCCCGGTTAAATTCCGAGGGGATAACCTGGGGTTTTCTGGCGCAGATATCTTCTAGTTTGATATGGCCTGTAGGGCATACAGAGGCACAGGCCCCACAGGTTCGGCATACCTCAGAATGAAGGTGAAAAGGTGTGTCTACCTCCAGATCCACGCCTCGCCCTGTAAGGCTAATCGCACTGACCCCCATGCGCTCCTCACACATCCGCGTGCAGAGTCCACACAGGATACAATCATTGGTCTCCGGCCTAAAGCGTGGTTGCTCTATGCCATATTCTCTAGCCAGCTCCTGGAGTACCTTCACATCCGGACAGCGCGCCAGCAACAGCTCCAGGATCATCCGCCGACCAGTGACGACCCTTTCGCTGTCAGTCCGCACATCCATGTCTCGCCAGACCGGATAATTGCAAGACGTAACCAGCCGGGTTCTCCGTCCATCATAAACCTCTACGGTGCACAGCCTGCAAGCCCCTGCCGGACTCAAGGCCCTGTGGTAACACAGCGTAGGGATATTAACATTGTACTGCCGAGCGACTTCCAGGATTGTCTGGCCTTCTTGGGCTACAACCTCTCTGCCGTTGAGTTTGAAGGTTATCACTTGGAAGTCTCCCTGCTTGTCAAAGCCAATCCACCGTTCGTCAGTAGCCCAGCACCAATGCTTCCTGTCAGCTTGCGATCTATCTCGATAGCATAGTAATTCCTAGTCCGCCCAAGGCGGATCGAACTAAATCACGAAGCGATTTAACAACTCGACTCTCTGAAGCCGTCACGGGGATTATTATCTGACCGTCAAGCAACGGTGAGCCTTGATTTGGGGGGCGCCACATTCGACTGGAATTCGTAGGCGCTTGGTCCAAGCTAAATTTTTTAGAGCGGTCGTCACATTTTGTCAAGAAGATTGTTTCGTTACGCTTCACACTTCTTGCCAGGTGTCGCTATTTGCAACACAAAAATAAAAGGACTTTGCTTGTGCGGCAAAGTCCTTTTACTACTTTCGTGGCGGTATGTTTAGGGCAAGAATGGCAAAGTAGAATTATGCGGCCCGCTTGAAACTCCTTTCTACGGCATGGTGAACCTCATCCGGCGTAAAAGGCTTGGGCACATAATCGGTGGCACCTAACTTGATTGATTCAACAGCCGTTTCGACAGTGGCATAGCCCGTGATCATGATCACCGGGATTGTGGGATACTCCTCCCTGATACTCCTCAGTAAGTCTAGCCCTTTAACTCCCGGGATTTTCATGTCGAGCAGTATCATATCTACAGGCCTTTCTGACAGGATCTCCATGGCAGAATGGGGTGTTTCGGCATGCTCCACATAATAGCCTCTCGGCTTGAGGATCTTTCTAATGCTGTTTCCTACCACGACTTCGTCATCAATGACCAGGATTTCAGGAAGGGCAGTCGGGGCTTCTTCGGGCACATCTTCCCAGTCAACCATGGGTATCTCTGAGCCGTCCAAGGCATTCACATAGGTTGGGCTTGAATACCTGGATACTTCGTCATAGTCAAACGGCAGGTCTATGTCTATTGCAGACCACCCAATCTCTTCGGCAAGTAGCCTGGGCTTTGCTTGGGCCTTAAGCTGCATCTTTTTGATCTTCGGGCATATGCCGTCTTTGGTCTTGCACGACCTGCCCTTCTTTGCATAGATCTCACATTCTTGCTCCCCTAAGGCGCAAAATGAGCTCGACACTTCACCTTCTACGGGTCGAATTGGGATCACCTTCCCTAAAGAGGGTTCTTCAAGGGCTTGGCCCACTTTCTCCCTGAGTTCAGCAGGCGTGAAGGGCTTGGATATATAATCCAATGCACCGAGCTTGGTAGCCTCCACGGCAGTTTCGATGGAGGGATACCCTGTAACCATGACCACCTTCAGGTTTGGCCATCTTTCCCTTATGATCCCAAGGAGTTCAATACCATTGACCTGAGGCATCATAATATCCAGTAGCACCAGTTCGAATAACTCCTTTTCAATCTTGTTTAGGCCATCATCGGCACTTAGGGCTACATCAACGGAGAACCCTTTCCTGGCAAGGACCTTTTCGATACTCCTGCCAGCCGTCACCTCATCGTCGACCACTAGTATTTTGTTTGCCTGTGTTTTCATATGGTGCCCTCCTTCGGATATTGATTTCGGAGTTATGAAATCAACCATTGTTACCGACATAAAGAGCAAACTGTGTGCCAAAAGAGAAATTTTAGCTTAACTTCCTGTAATTACAAGCATATAATACTGCCTGCTCGACATATTGGCTATAGCAAATGTATAATTTTCATATACTATAATTGGACAAGATCTTAATTTATATTGTAATATCAATGAGATATAGTATGTATAGAAAAAATATACACTGTATTGCCAGGAAACCTTGGGGTGTTCGAGGGTGAGGGGTAATAAGCAAGAATGGTGAACTATTACAAGGTATTAGTTCAATTAACCGGTTATGTGGCGAGCTGCGGTTTTACCTGTCTGACCTCAATCCCGTATTTTCTCATGAGGCCTTGAAAATTTGTCCTCTGCATACCAACATCTTTGGCCGCCCTGGTCACATTCCAATCATTTCTCTTTAGGGCATGGATTAGAAAATCTTTTTCCACCTTTTCTACGGTTTTTACCCTGATTTCTTTCTTGAGTCTCTTTAGTTCGATATTCGTTCTGGGGGGTGCAGAGGGAACCTTTTGGGGTTCACAAAATTCAGGAAGGTCTTTATAGGTGAGCACATCCGTGTCCGAAGCGATGACAGCAGCTTGTATCACATTTTCCAATTGCCTGACATTGCCGGGCCACTCATACTGACAAAAAGCCCCCATGGCGTCTCTTGAAATTGACCGAACTGGCTTTCCAAAATCCTTAGAGTACCTTTTTAGAAAATGATAGGCGAGCAGGGGGATATCAGACTTACGGTCACGAAGTGGTGGTGCGCTAATAGGATAGACAAAGATTCTATAATAGAAGTCTTCCCGGAGGGTCCCGTCGGAAACCATTTTCTTTAAGTCTTTATTTGTTGCAAAGACGAGCCGCACATCCACGCTTTTTGTTTGAGTGGCGCCCACAGGCAAGAATTCTCTTTCCTGGAGGAACCGTAGCAATTTTCCCTGCACCTCCATGTTTATGTTGCATATCTCATCCAAAAAAACCGTGCCGTGATCAGCCACCTCGAACACCCCCGGCTTGTTATTGATGGCTCCCGTAAAGGCCCCCTTTACATGACCAAAAAGTTCGCTTTCTAGGAGTGTACCTGACAGGGCAGCACAGTCAATAGCAAAGAATTTCCGTGCCTTGCGTTTGCTCAACTTGTGTATGGCTTGGGCGATCAATTCCTTGCCGGTGCCGCTTTCTCCTACGATCAACACATTGCTGTCCGTGGGGGCGACTTTCTTGATCATGTTGAAGACAGTCTCCATCTTTGGGCTTTCTGAAATGATTTCCTGAAAGCCTGATGTTATGGAAGACTGTGAAGCAAGTTCCCGGTCTTTTGTAATCGCTTTTCTTTCTTTAATCGCCTTGTTCAACACGGCCCTGAATTCAGTAGGGGTGAAAGGTTTTGGGAGATAGTCAAAGGCCCCCATCTTCATAGTTTCTACGGCTGAAGCAACTGTGGCATAGCCTGTAATAACCACGACCACAATATCTGGATCCGCGTTTTTAATGAACCGAAGAACTTCCATGCCGCCCATTTCGGCCATCTTGAGATCCGTAAAAACGATGTCATAGGGGTCGTCTTCCATCATGCGGAGGGCCTCATGTCCACTAAGTGAATAACCCACGTGATAGCCCGCCTTTTGTATGATCTTCTGGCAGCTTTTACAGACTGTCAGGTCGTCGTCAATCACAAGTATTCTCATTGGCGAATGTGCCTATTAAGCTGAAAGCTCAAGGCTCAAAGCTGAAAGCAGGACAGTAAGAAGGACAAGGATGGTTTGTTACTGTGAGCTTTGAGCCTTCAGCTTTCAGCTTCTACACCACTGGCAAGGTGATTGTAAATGTCGTTCCTCGTCCAACTTGACTTTCAACCGATATCGTTCCGTCATGTCGTTCAACGATGCCATGTGATATGGATAGCCCAAGGCCAGTACCAGTATCTTTTGTTGTATAAAAAGGATCAAAAAGCTTTAGCCTGATGTCCTCGGGGATCCCACGACCCGTATCCTTAATCCTCAATACGATGTTGCGCCGTCTTTTATCATATGAAGTTTCTACCTGAATTTCCCCGTCCCTTTCAATCGCCTCCATGGCATTGATTAACATGTTGACGATGACCTGCTGAAATTGATCTCTGTCAAGTTTGACCGCGGGCAGGTTGTCGGCAAGGCTTTTCTCGATCGTGATATTTTTAAACGAGAACTGTTTCCTGACAAGACTCACCATGCCGGCAACAATTGTGTTCAGGTCAGATTCCACCTTTGCCGGGGCTTCCTGCCTGGCAAATTCCAGAAGCCCCCTGACTATATCTCGGCATCTCAGGGTCTCATCTGCGATTGTTTTTAAGTCTTCATACATGGAGTCCTCTTCCGTCAATTCTTCCAGCAGAAGCATGCTATTGGTCAAGACCGCCGTGAGGGGATTGTTTATTTCATGGGCAACCCCGGCAGCAAGCTTTCCAACGGAGCCCAACTTTTCCTGTTGAAGGAGCATTTCCTGAGTCTTGATTTCCTGGGTGACATCGCGCGATATCTCTACGATATATGAGACTTTCCCTTCTTCCATAACCGGATAGGCTGAAACTGCATGGTGAATCGGTTTATCATTCCGGTCGTGATGGGTGTGTCTGGCATGATGCGGTCTGCCTGTCTTAAGGACCTCAGCAACAGTACATATCCCCTCGGGCGGTCCGGTCGGGGACTCTTCCCCGTGAAGTATCTCATAACAATATCTCCCAACGATGTTTTCCTTTTGGGCCTTGAGCTTCTTGAGCAGGGATTCATTGACACGGAGGATCTTATATTCAGGGCTGATAACAAGGATGTCTTCCTGGATACTGTCTAATACCGTCCTCAAAAACCTCCGCGTGTTGATCAGCTCTTTTTGGATACTAAAAACATCGTAAAGAAGGTTGGAGGCCACGGCATCGAGTACCGGAACTTGGGAGGCTTTGCGTACCAATATACGAATTAAAGCATCCCTCTGGCCAGCTAGGTCGAGAATAAAATCGAGGTCTTTGCGTTCGCATACGACCTCCAGATCAGTAGTGGTCTCAATGCCCAGCTTTCGGGCGTACTGGTAGCCGGGAGCCTCGGGATTTGGATCGCCTACGATGACTACCGAAGCGTTCACCATTGGGGGCCTCTGACGATGGGACATTTCAAGGATCGTTTTACATCGCTTTCCCCCGCCAACGATTCCGATCCTGAGGTCTTTTTCAATAATCTTATCTGATGTCATGTGCGCTACCAATCCCCATAAAATCGCCCCGCGATTTTATTAAAATAAAGGTAGGAGTTTAGCCTTTTGAAAAAACCCAGATTTTACTCACTCCTGTGAGCAAAACAGGGTTTTTGAAAGCGCTAAATTGTTACAAATAAAGTTGTTTCGCCTCTTAAAAAATGAACATAGGCGACTCGCCCTAATTTAGGACACAGCATACTTCGATAAAGGGTCTAAATCAAGGTAAAAACAAGAACTAAATCAACCAAATACGAAGCATACTTCATCTCGTCCTTACTGACCGAATGTTTATTATTTAGACATAAGTACGCCCTTTTGCAAGTGTACATAATTTAGACGGTTGCGTCTATTTTCTCACAGCGCATAACCCGTTGAAATAACAGCTAACTGCATTCCCGTCTTCTTGTGTGTCTATTTTTGCCTCAATAAAGCACTATGCTATTCTTTTCATTTGACGCCTGTATCTATGTAATTATCAATTATTACAAGAAGATACAAATTATGTGTTCTTGTGGCATGCTCGTTGCTGTACTTATTATCAAAAACAGAAACAAGGGAGGGAAATCATGATGGCTGCCAGCAAGAAATCAAGCGTAAAGGGACTGAAAATTGCCCAGGACGAATGCATCTGGATGAAGGCTGGGGTCGTAAACTTTAGGCTGTGCGATAGCAATTACGATTGCATAAACTGTAGCTTTGACAAATCCATAGCCAAAATTGTATCTGAGAATAGACAAAAACGTAGCGCAGGCTTGGTACTGAAGGGCAAGAAGGATCGCATGAGAAGCTGGCGTGAACATTTCAACGAGTTGGATGCCGGCCAGCGCCAGTGCCGCCACATGCTGTCCGGTCGCGTAGAATATAAGATCTGCGCCAATGCCTTCCAGTGCCACAAGTGCGAATTTGACGAACTCGTAGAAAATGAAGTGACTGCCCTTGACCCGATTTCACCAGTGACCCTGACCAATGTCTTAGGCTACTCCTTGGCCGAGGGGCACTACTATCACCGGGGCCATAGTTGGGCCATGATCGACTATGGAGCACGCATCCGGGTAGGGTTGGATGATTTTGCAACCAGGCTCTTTGGACCCAACAAGAACCTGGAACTCCCTTCCCTGGGTGATGAGGTGATCCAGAATGAAACAGGGTGGGTACTCAAGCGAGACAACCACCGGGCGGAGATGCTCTCACCTATTCAAGGAATTGTAACCGCTGTCAATCAAAAGCTCATAGATACTCCAGAGCTCATGCACAAATCCCCCTACCAAATGGGATGGCTTTTTATGGTGGAACCTACAAAAATGAAGAAAAACCTGAAAGATCTTATGAGCGGGCAAGAAAGCGTAGAGTGGATGCAAAACGAGTCAACACGTCTCAGGAATCTTGTTGCCGAAGAATACGGTGCAACGGCCTCTGCCGGTGGCTTTCCGGTCGACGATATTTACGGAAATCTACCGGAAATTGCCTGGGAGACACTCGTACATGAGTTTTTATTGACATAGCCTTCACAGGCGGCATCAAAATCTCAAAAGAAACCAATCAATAAGGTCTCCTCTGAAATGAATCAGCCGTTTCATGGGAGGCCTTTTTCAACTGTTTCGCACCGTAGGCACTATAAGCTGTTTCAAAACTCTTTGACGACTCCATTTTGGCCATTTTTGTCAAAAGTTCTTAGCGAAGCGAAGTGTTAAAAATTGTAACTGTTTGAGGGCGTTAGCCCGAGTTTTACAATTTTAGCGAAGCGAGCTTAGAACTTTCAAAAATGGCCAAACAGACCAAGGAAAAGGGTTTTGAAACAGCTTCTAAAGGAATTGCACTTTTTTTGTTGCCGATTTTATAACAAAAATCTTTTCGTTATTGCCCTTTAAATCAGCCGGTATGATGAAGAAGCCGGCACGGTTCGGAGAGTACCCTTGGGTATAACCGATTATCTCCTCGCCGTCGGCAAAATCCACCTTGATTTTCCGTCCCCCTCCGGTTATTGCATCATCGTAACTATATTCATAGGATTTATCCCCATCACAATCCTTTACAAAAAAAACGGCCTTCAATTCTTCTATCTTGAATTCTTCTACGTTGCCCTCTAAAGTAGTTAAGTGAAATTGTGCCTTGTTGGGAAAAAAGTCGCTGGTTTGACCTTTTGTTATAGTACCTTTCTTTGATTGTATAACCACTTTATTCGGTTGCATTGAACCCCTCCGGAATTCTTCTGTCACGAAAATCCGGTTACCTTGATATCAAGTCAAAAAAAGAGACAAAGTATCATTGTGGCCTTAACTCCTTTCTTCCTCAAGCCTTGTTGAGGTACCCACCAATGTGGCCTCTACTCGCCTTTTGCGAGGACGATTGTCGTGGTTGATGAGAACAACCTGCTGCCATGTTCCAAGAGCCAATACGCCACGACGTACCGGTACGGCAACGGAAGGCCCCAGCAAGGCAGCCTGCACATGGCTGTGGCCATTCCCATCATGCCAAGCCTTTTCGTGCTCATACTCCATGTGTGGGGGTGCAAGTCTCGTGATGGCCCGTCTTAGATCTTCCACAACCCCAGGTTCATACTCAATTGTTGTGAGAGATCCTGTGGATCCTATAACTGAAGCATGCAAACTGCCGTTTTCTACGCCGGCACTCTGGACTATTCGTGCAAGTCTATCGGTAATGTTCGCAATATCGGGGCCGACTCCCATGGAAATCTCCATGCTGTCACAATATACAACTGCAGATCTCATGAGTCATTTTCCTCTTCTGAAAGCCGAAGACGTAGATTTAGATGTTTCAATTACAAGTTTAGAAATCCTTTATCTTTTTTGATATCCGAATAAAGCCTGTCTAATCTTAGGATACGCTTGAAAAAAGACAAGCAGACAAAACCCATTAAACGGAAAGCCAATTCAGACCTGGTTTCTATAAATTCATTAAATACTTTCTTGCTAACAAAAGCCATCTTGCAGGGGGTAAGAGTCACTACAGTTGTGGATCTTGGCCTCTCGTCTGTCAGAGCCATTTCGCCAAGGATGTCGCCTTCATCCAATTCCCCAAGGACAATTTCCTCTAAATCTGGAGACAAAGCAACCACTTTTACTTTGCCTTCCATAATAAAGTAGACTCCGTCCACTTTGTCTCCTTCAGCAAAAACGAGCTGCTCTGCATCAAAAATTTTTACTTCCTGATAGATTCTTCTTGCCTCATCTTGAGACAGTGTGGGGAAAAAATTTGCTTTTTTGCCTTTGGTCTCAATTTGTGCATGGTCAAGGCTTGGCATCTCCTTTTCATCACCATGGAAAATGAGATGAAAAGCACGGATGGCAGACTTATACTTATCGTTTAGATTTCTTAACCTTTGAGGCAGGACATTATAGAGCCTGTACAGCAAATCATGAGCGTAAGGCTGACCACCTTCAAAAAGGTTTTCCAGGCCTTTACGAGTTAATACCCCAACCTTTGTCTTTTCTTTGGCGGCTTTTATAGTAGCCGATCTATTAACATTATAGAAGAGGCTTATTTCACCGAATATTTCCCCGGGCCCCAATGATGCCACAAAAGATTCATCAATGTAGACGGCCACCTCCCCTTCCTTTATGAAATACATATCATGACCAGGCCTATTTTGCTCACAGATGGTATCCCCTTTTTGGTAGATTCTGTTTTGAGAGAAAATCTGATTCAGATGTTCATTATTGATGGTTCCGAATAGGGCTCCGCTAATATTTTGGCATATTAAATCAAGCTCACTCTTCTGTATTGCACCGGATTCACTCTGAATCGGCAACAATAGATCATCAATGTATGTCGTTAAATCAGTTTTGAGTTTTTGGGGCATTTTCATAAAGTCTTCAGATATCCTTTTGGCCTCATCGACGGATAAATGTTTTTTATCCTGGATTTTTCTGTAGACAAGATATTCTCTAAGGGCAGTAAGGTTTTCCATTCCAGCCAAAAACCGGTAGGCATTTACTTTTATGATATCTGGTTCTAATACTGCTCCTAATTCTGTGGCAAATAATCTCTCTTTTCCCCTTCTAACAAAGGACTCATAGGATTCCTCAAGGGGACAGACTTGTGCACCGTGAATAGTGCTGATATCCTCCGGTGTAAGGGGCTGGATCTGTTCAGCTACAACGTCAAATTGATGTCCCATGCTGCGTAACAGCTTGATAATTAATGCATTGTTTATCCCTCGCCCCGAGACGTTGCCGTGAACGTCAGCACTGTAAGTGGGGGGACTAAAAAGCAAGTCTCCATAATTG
>JAIWEZ010000004.1:0-20644 GCA_048631945.1 Gammaproteobacteria bacterium
TGGGTGGTGGTGCCGGTTGTGAGGCGATTATTGATATGATATTTGCCGAAACGCTCAGCCAGCTTCCGATGAAGCTCATAGGGGTTGCGTCTAGAAATCCCAAGGCCGTGGGTTATCTTTATGCCCAGGAAAAGGGGATATATACAACAACGGATTACCGTGATCTATACAAGCTCAAAGATCTCAATATGATCATAGAGCTAACAGGTAGCGATGATGTGGCCAATGAAATCGGCCGAACCAAGCCAAACCATGTCCGGTTCATGGACCATGTTGCTGCCCTTCTGTTCTGGGATGTCTTTCACATTGAAGAACAAAGGATTGCTGCGCGTTGGCAGATTGAAGCAGAAAGGATTGCTGCGCAGAGACTGATTGAAGCAGAAAAGGTTGCTGAGCGCAAGCAGATAGAAGAAGCGCTTCAAATGAGAAGGGAGCAATTGTTGGAAGAGGTCCAGGAACGTAATGTAGCCATTGTGGGTGGAGGTCCCGGGTGCAAGGCGATTATGGATATAATATTTGCCGAAAAGCTCAGCCAGCTTCGGATGAAGCTCATCGGAGTAGCCTCTAGAAATCCCAAGGCTGTGGGTTATCTCTACGCCCAGGAAAAGGGAATTTATACAACAACGGATTACCGCAACCTTTACAAGCTCAAAGATCTTCATATGATCATCGAGCTAACAGGTAGCGATACATTAGAAGATGAGATCTCCCGAACCAAGCCACCACGCGTCAAATTGATGGACCATGTCGCTGCACGTGTCTTCTGGGACATCTTTAACGTTGAAGAACAAAGAATTGCGGAACGGCGGCAGGCTGAGGAGGCGCTCAGGGAAAGCGAACAGGAGAAAGACGCTATTCTCAATAGCATGTCTGAGGATGTGGTGTACCACGACATGGAACACAGGATAGTATGGGCGAACAGTGTGGCAAGCAAATCGGTTGGCTTGACCCCTGATGATTTGGTAGGGCAACATTGCTACGAGATGTTTCATCGGCGGACCAAACCCTGCCCGGGCTGTCCTGTTTTGAAAGCTCGTGAAACAGGTGAACCACAGGCGGCAGAAATGACCAGCCCGGATGGGCGAATGTGGTTCGTACGCGGTTATCCGGTTCGGCATGTAAATAACGTTATCGCGGGCGTGGTCGAGGTTACACTTGACATCACCAAGCGTAAGAGGGCTGAGGAAGCTCTGCGGCGAAGTGAAGACCTACTTCGGATGCTCATTAATGCAACCAATGAGGCAATAATATCAATTGGCCAAGACGGGTTAATAACCTTATTCAATCCGGCAGCTGAAGAAATGTTTGGTCTTAAAGAGGAGGAAATGATAGGCCAGCCACTTGACCTGCTGATGCCCGAAGACTACAGAGATCAGCATCGGCAATACGTGAAAAGCTATTTTGCCACGGGTAAGCTTAACAAGGCAATCGGTAAAATCATTGAGCTGCCGGGGTTACGAAGTAACGGAAATGTGTTCCCCATGGAGATCTCGCTTTCCGTAGGCATGCATGGCGACAAAAAATTTGTCATTGCTGTTGCCCGGGATATCACGGAGCGTAAAGCAGTGGAGGAAGAGAGAAAGACGCTTGAAGCCCAGCTCCAACACGCCCAGAAGATGGAATCCGTTGGCACCTTGGCTGGTGGCATTGCCCATGACTTTAACAATTTGCTTATGGCGGTCCAGGGAAACGTATCCTTGATGCTTATGGATATTGATTCCACGCACCCCACCTACGAACGGTTAAAAAACGTTGAAAAGCAGATTCAAAGCGGGGCCAGATTAACCTCACACCTTCTCGGATACGCCAGAAAGGGAAAATATGAGGTCAAGCCCCTTGACCTGAACCAATTATTAAAAGAGACCTCTGACGCCTTTGGCAGAACCAGAAAGGAGGTTATGATTCACTGGGAGCTTTCCGAGGACTT
Organism: Gammaproteobacteria bacterium; assembly: GCA_048631945.1. Taxonomy (GTDB): domain Bacteria; phylum Desulfobacterota; class Desulfobacteria; order Desulfobacterales. The sequence goes on from JAIWEZ010000004.1 coordinate 1,928, forward strand.
GTCTGCAATAAAGGCAGATCCCGGGCAGATAGAGCAGGTGCTTTTAAATCTTTATGTGAATGCTGCAGATGCCATGCCTGGTGGCGGGAATCTTATCCTGAAAACCATGAACATGACCCACAAGGATATGAAGGACAAGGTCTATGATCCAAAGCCGGGCAAGTATGTCTTGTTAACGGTGACTGATACAGGCACCGGTATGGACGATGAAACCATAGTGCGCATTTTTGATCCGTTCTTTACGACCAAGGAGATGGGCCGCGGCACCGGACTTGGTTTGGCATCTACTTACGGTATTATTAAGGGCCATGGCGGATATATTGATGTCGACTCCAAGAAAGGGCAAGGGTCGACCTTCAATATTTATCTACCTGTATCAAAAATAAAGTTCGAGAAAGCTATCGAAGCTGCTGAGCAGTTCATTAGGGGAACCGGAACGGTCCTCGTGGTAGACGATGAAGATGAAGTCCTAGAAATAGCCAAGGAGTTGTTGGAGGCCATGGGCTACAGGGTAATTAAAGCCAAAGACGGAAAAGAGGCTGTCGAGGTTTATAAGAAGAATCAGGATGACATAAACATTGTTGTATTGGACATGGTTATGCCCAATATGGGTGGTGGTGAAGCCTATGACCGCATGAAGGAGATCAACCCGGACATAAAAGTCCTGCTTTCAAGTGGTTTCAGTATTGATGGTGAAGCTACGGAGATACTGGAACGAGGCTGTGACGGTTTTATTCAGAAACCATTCAAAATGAAAGATTTGTCTGCAAAAATAAGGGAGATTCTAAACAAAGGATAGGCGGTCAGAAATTACGAGACGTCTACAGCAGGGAGATCGCTTCGTACTTTCTTGCCGATGTGTCGACCAAATAGAATCCTGGAGACCCATCTTTTCCCATAACCTCTCCCGGATTCAGCAGAACCGCCTTTCCCACCTTCTCGTAGAATGCCTCGTGCGAATGCCCAAAGCAAATCAGGTCGAAGCGTCCGCTTGCCGCCAGACCATCGGCTACGACCCGATAGTGCGTAAAGGCAACCCTGAAATCGGCAAACTTCAGCTCTCCCATAAGCCCATACAAGGTGATATTGGAAAACTCTGTCATTGACAATTTGGTTAGCAGGTACTGGTCCCCGTCATTGTTACCAAAAACACCATGCACGGGAATTTGTGCCTGATCCAACTCCTTCAGCATGAACGGCGCTATAAAGTCCCCACAGTGAATTATGGCCTCCGCACTCCGCTTCTTTACGAACTCCAGGGCCTTCCTTGCATTCCAGATATGGTCGTGGGTGTCGCTCATCACGGCAAGTATCACGATCCATCCCTCCTTTTCCCGGAATTATGCGTTGACTGGCTCCCTCCCCGCCCGCGAAGCACTGCCATAAGGCAGAAGCACCGGCCTTCAGGACGGGGTCAATCCGAAATTCCCCAATTCCTCAATCCCTCAATCGCTCACAGCATATCTACCGGATCCACATCAACGATCACCTTTATTCTTCCCTTTCGAATCATTCGCTCCGCCCTGTCCATGAGATTTCGAGTCAAGCTGTGTAACGGTTCAGGCTTAAGCCCTTTGAGCAAAAGCTGCCATCGGTATTGCTTCTTAAGCCTGGCCAGGGGGGCGGCAACCGGACCGAGGAGTTTCACTTTATCTTTATATGTCCGATTTTTTGATTGCAGTTCCCGGCAGATCTCTCCCAGCATTTGAGCATGCTGAGCGGTTTGCTCCTTGTCCTTTCCCGTAACGAGAATATGTATCAGGCGAGAAAACGGTGGGTACTTCAATGTCCTTCGAAAGCGGATCTCCTGATCGTAAAAGGCTCCATAGTCCTGGTCCTTTGCAGTTAAGATACAAAAGTGGTCAGGGTTGTACGTCTGTAGGATGACTCGGCCGGGCCGCGGGCCTCGACCAGCGCGGCCGGCTACCTGGGCCAAGAGTTGGAAAGTACGCTCCCCGCCCCGAAAGTCCGGAAAATTTAGTGAAAGGTCGGCACAGATAATTCCAACCAGGGTAATATTGCTATAATCGTGCCCTTTGGCTACCATCTGGGTTCCTATGAGGATGTCTACGGCGCCTGCCCTAAGGTCTTTCAGGATCTTGACAAGGTCACCTTTTCTGGCTGTGGTATCCCGGTCCATTCGGGCCACCCTGGCTTCAGGAAAAATCTCCTTGATCTTGGCCTCCACCCTTTCTGTCCCCAAGCCAAGCAGCTTGATCTTGGAAGCGCCACAGGCGTGGCAAGCGCCCGCCTGGGGCCTTGTATAACCGCAGTAGTGGCACCTGAAGGCATTAGCCTCCTGATGGAGGGTCATGGTGATGTCGCAGTTCTTGCAACGCACAGGTGCCCCGCAGCGTCCACAAGCGGGGTAATTGGCAAAACCGCGCCGGTTCAAGAAAAGGAGGGTTTGTTCTCCTCGTTTCAAGGTCTCGGCTATCCCGTCCTCGAGTTCTTTTGTAATGAATGGTTTGGAGCGGCGATGTCCCTCTGGCTCCCGAAGGTCTACGATCCTCACCTCCGGAAGAAGTCTGTTTTCGATCCGTTTCGAGAGGCTTAGGCCCTGGAATTTCCCAGCGCGCACATTGTGATAAGACACGACCGATGGGGTGGCAGACCCGAGTAAGGCCACCGCACCCTGGAACTTGGCTCGGACTATAGCCAGATCACGGGCATGATACCGGAGTCCGCCTGATGCGGACTTGTAAGAATCGTCGTGTTCTTCATCCACGACGATCAAACCGAGATGTTCAAAGGGGGCAAAAATTGCAGATCGGGCTCCGATGGCGACCTTGGCCTCCTTTCTCAGTATCCTCATCCACTGGTCAAAACGCTCACCTTTGCTGAGACCACTATGCAATAGGGCCACACAATCACCGAAGCGGGCCCGAAAGAGACGTTCCATCTGGGAAATCAATGCAATCTCGGGCACGAGTATGAGGGCTTCCTGGTCTCTCTCGAGGGCGGCCGCAACGGCCCGCATATAGACCTCTGTCTTACCACTTGCGGTGATACCGTAAAGAAGATAGGCTTGAAATCCCTTACCGAGTGCATTCACTAGACGTCCAACAACTGAATCCTGCTCCCTGGTCAAATCTGGCGGGCCGGAGTCTGGTACAATGGGTTCACCAAAGGGATCCCGATATACACTACGTTCAACCAGGCTCAAGAACCCATCGTCGGCCATCTTCTTGACGAGTTGTCCGGCCGAGGGCACCTGAATTTTCAGGGCCGCTAAAGAGACTTCGCCCTGGTCTTCGATGATCTTGAGGATACGCCGCCGCGCCTGTGAAAGCGCATGTGCAGAGGGCCTTCCATCGACAGCTTTGATGTATCGTTTCATCTTTGGCCGGACCCTGCCCGGCTTTAGTTTTCGCTCCCTCATAATCCAGCCTTGCCGCTCCAGGCTGCGCAGAGCCCTTGGAGAAAGTCCTTCTTTGAAGTCTTTATAAATTGTGCGAAGGTGCAGGGTCCCTCGCTTCTCAAGTGCTTCCAGTACAAAGCGATCAAGGCCCATCAGGGAGGGGCCTGAGAGCACGGAACGTCCTTTTTCCGTAATACTCACGGTTTCAACTTGGGTAAAGTTCAGGCCGCCGGGAAGTGCTCCCTTGATGACTTCGCCGACGGGATGGCGATAATAGTTTGCTATCCATCTGAAGAACGGGAGCATAGAGGGCGGGAACAAGGGTGTGTCATCCAGGATATCCAAAATTTTTTTAATACCCGAATGATCTGTGGTCGGAAGGATCTCGAGGATGTATCCGGTGACCTGAAGGTTCTTAAAAGGGGCCAATACCCGCTTTCCAACCATTGCCGAGGGGCAAAGCGATTCCGGCACCTCGTAGGTAAAGGTACCGAAAACAGGGAGGGCGACTGCCACTTTTATGTAGTACGCTTTAAAAGACACGATTTTTATTACCACGATACCTTTGTTGTGGTCATCTGAAAAATGTTCGTTAAGACCTTATACAGGCCTCAAAATCAAGCACGGCACTCAAAATTTGCAAAACCGGGGAACCAAGCCGTCTTTAGAGAATTCTTGACATCTATCAGTATATCGTATAGGAAAAAACGTCTTTATAGCGGTATTAACAATCATAATATCCGGCATGTGCAAAACAGCTTGTGCCGGGCTTATAGTATGCGCTGGAGCGACATCGTATACAATTCACATCAAACTGGAAGGAGGACCAAGAAATGATTTCTCGTCGCGATGTACTTAAGGGTTTTGCTGCAGGGACTGCTGCATTTGCGCTATCCAATCTTCCCGGTCTCCCCGGTCTCCCCGGTTCAACAGCCTGGGCCTCAGGACACGGTGGTCATGGCGAAGCAAAGGTTGTTTCGCCACAAGAGGCTATAGCCAGGCTGAAAAAGGGCAATCAGCGATATGTTTCTATGAATCGCCTGCCTGATCCAGGAGTTGGCCCCGAGGTCCGCATGCCTCTTACCAAGGGACAATGGCCATATGCCACGATTCTTTCTTGCTCGGATTCCAGGGTCCCGTCCGAATTGATTTTTGATGAGGGATTGGGTCGGCTCTTTATTGTACGTGTAGCAGGTAACATGCTGGCTCCGGCATTGTTGGGCAGTATTGAATATGCATCCATACACTCCACCAGCCGGCTAATCATGGTCATGGGACATGAATCTTGCGGGGCAGTAGGCGCTGCCGTGCATGTAGCGGAACATCCTGGCACAAAAGAGACCCCCGGCATCAATGATATTATAAATCGCCTTATGCCGGCGGTTTTGAAGGCAAAGAAAGAGACCGGACTTAATGGCAAGGAACTCGTGGAGGCTGCCGCTAAGGAAAATGTACGAATGACCGTCAAGCAGATTGCCGACGAAAGCGAACCTTTGAGAGAAATGCAGAACAAAGGCGAACTAAAGATTGTCGGGGGCTACTACTCACTAACCACTGCAAAGGTTGATATCTGGGTATAGTTGCCCCCATAATGAAATATAGAAAGTCTTTTGCGAACGATATTGAGCAAAATCCGGCCTTTTCAAAAAGCTAAACTCTTACCGTCCGGCTTATTTTCCCGTGTTCCGTCAATGAAGGCTTCGGTCATCCGATAGGCTTCATCATCGGCGTATTGCCGGGGCGGATGTTTCATGAAATAGGCTGACGGCCCGTACAGAACGCCGCCCTCACCCCGGTCCAGCCCCAGCTTGGCACAGCGGATGGCGTCAATGGCAGCACCGGCAGAATTGGGAGAGTCTTCCACTGAAAGGCGCAATTCCAGGTTCATGGGAACGCCACCGAACAATTTGCCCTCCATTCGAATAAAGCATATCTTGTTATCTTTTTGCCAGGCCACATAGTCGCTGGGACCGATGTGGATATTTTCGTCATCCAGCCGGCGGGCTGTAACAGATTGGACAGCCTCTGTTTTCGACTCTTTTTTGGATAGGAGGCGGACTCGATTGAGCATATTCAGGAAGTCGGTGTTGCCGCCGGTATTGAGCTGGTATGTGCGCTCCAGCTTGACACCCCGTTTCTTGAATAGATCGGTCAAATTTCGATGGATTATTGTGGCTCCCATTTGGGACTTGATGTCGTCTCCAATAATAGGGATGTTCTTCTCCTCGAAACGTTTTGCCCAGGCAGGATCGCTGGCGATGAACTCGGGCATATTATTCAGAAAGCCAACCCCTGCCTCCAAGGCGCATTCCGCATAGAACCGGGTGGCTTCTCCAGATCCCACCGGAAGGTAGTTCAACAGAATCTCTGTTCCCGATTCCTGGAAAACACGGATTACTTCTTCCATGTCAGGTTCCCGCTCATCTGCCGGGACAAGGGTATATTTGTCGTCGTAGTCCCGCATATGTTCGGAGAGACCGTCCAGAATCTTCCCCATCCTAACACTGGTGCCTATTTTCAGAACATCCTTATAAAACACCTTGGTGCAATTGGGTTCAGCAAAGATGGCCTCCGCCAGGTCCCTGCCAACTTTTCGCTTATCGATGTCAAACGCCGACACCACCTCCACGTCGCAGGGTTTGTATCCGCCTATGTCCCAATGCATCAGACCTATGGCGTCTTCGCTATTCTTATGCCCATAATAATTGATTCCCTGAACCAATGAACTGGCACAATTTCCGACCCCGACAATACCTATCCTAATGCCGTGCATCAGTTGTACCCCCCTTTGTTCACCTTATCAGGTTCGAGTGGACTTCACGACCACAACACACGAACATGCTGCAAATATCGGTTTACACAAATAAACCCCATCTATACAGAGCCCCCCACCGTTGCAAAAAGCAGCAATCGAAACTGATAGGCACCAACCGTATCCATAGGATTCATTACGCGATAAAAGCACGGCGCTTTATTGAACCCTGTGCGGTGCCTTTTCTTTGGTGAAAAAACTGATGCCATCTCCATTATTTCTTCCTTCTTTGGTGGCGGGTGCGAGCCAGCAACTTCCTGTGTTTGTGCTTTCGCATCTTTTTCTTACGTTTTTTTATGACGCTTCCCACTGCATCACCTCCGTTCTATGAGTATTTAGTTCCTAAGTTCTATGATTCGTGTTTTTTCTGGCAGAAAATTTCAAAAGATAATCACGAAAACACGAAAGATGGAAAGCACGAAATAGAAAAATATGGTTCTTTCGTGTCTTCGTGCTTTCGTGATAGATTTATTGTTTTTTTGGTTCCGGCTTGTCCAGGTTAGGCTATACTTATTACATTACAGAAGGCCTGTCCAGATTTATTCCTGCTCACCCCTCTCACTTCCCTGCCTCTGAGTGAGCCTTTATCTTCCAACCAACTATTGAAAACAAGGGTGGCTATGATTACAACAATGTGCTAAAGTCCCCTGAAAATTCGGAAGCTGGAATAGAGCGGTAGAGGTTTCACATGCAAGGACTTCAGCGTTTCCAGGAAGGTGAATTGAGGGTCGTCAATGAGGCTGTGGCCATTGCCGAGGAAATAAGCAGCAATGCCTACAAGATGTCTTCGGCCGAATGGAGGGGTCGGCGTTATGATATCAAAACGCTGGCAGACCTGACCCCTGATGAGGTCGTACACGGACCCCTTGCGCAGATTATCAGGTATGTTGGGCGCAAAACCGAAACATCGCTCAGTTCTTCAGAGTACGATTTCTATAAGATATGCCTTCAGGACCACACAATCCTTTCCACCCTAAAAAAATTCCCTGAGTTGCGTTTGCTTCCGTTTACCCTCTACATTGTAACTCACGAACTAATCCATGTAATAAGATTCACGAAGTTCCTTCAAGCATTCGATGCGTCGGCAAGAGAAAAGATAATGGAAGAGGCCCGGGTTCATGAAAAGACCCGGGCCGTTTTGGAGCTGGCACAAATATCCGGCTTGGGTGCTGTATTTGACTTTTACAGGGCCTGGCAGGGGCCGCTCGATGATTTGAGGGATATGGTGTAAGAAATTTTGCTTTGTCGTGATATTGCGTCTTGACAAATGGCTTTGTTTAATTATTTTATAAGCGATAAATGCAGAAGGAGGTACGAGGATGCCTGTCTATGAGTATGAGTGCACAAAATGCGGCAGGATTGTAGAAGCCTGGCAGAAATTTTCGGATAAACCTTTGGGGACTTGTAGGCACTGTTCCGGCAAACTCCACAAACTCATCTCTCAGAGCAGCTTCCATCTTAAGGGAACAGGCTGGTATGTGACCGACTATGCAAATAGATCGGGTAAGTCGTCACCTAAAAAAAAGAATAATAAGTCAGATGCCAAGCCGGCAGCCTCTAAGAAGCCCGAACAAAAGGAGTGAGATGGTCCGGCAAACCGTAGACGTTAAGCGAACATAAGGATCAAACAGAAATAGCCTCTGTAAGCCTCGCGTCGCCAATCAGCAAATTTTTTCCTTATCCCCTTTACAAACTTGAGTCAGTGCTTATTATTCGGAATATGTTTTCGAACACCCATAATATTCCTTCTTCACTGAAAGTTTGCAATAATTCATCACAAAGCAAGAAAAGGACACAGAAAAGTACAAACCAAGAAGTTACTTATTCTCATACTCAGCAATCTCCGCATTCTCTGCGGTAAATAGCAGGATGGTAAGCAGTTACGAATAGTTTTGCATTCCTAATGTACATAATTTATGGATGAATATTAAGAAAGGGGGTGGCATTGAGGCTCTTGTTGTTGGAGGGCTAAGGTGGTCCGCTGGAGGCGGGTCATTAACGGGTCATTAAATGGTACACGAAAAATCTTTTTTAAGAAGGAGACTTAGCACTATGAAGATTAGACCGTTACAGGACCGGATTATCGTAAAACGTCTTGAAGAGGAAGAAAGGACAAAGGGAGGTATTATCATACCCGATTCGGCCAAAGAAAAACCCTCGGAAGGACTGGTATTTGCGGTTGGCAAAGGCAAGATTTTGGAAAACGGTACGCAGCTACCTTTGGACGTGAAAAAAAACGACCGGATACTCTTTGGAAAATATGCGGGTACCGACATAAAGATCGAGGGTGACGAATTTCTTATCATGCGGGAAGATGATGTCCTGGGAGTTATTGAAAAAAAGTAGCAAAACAGGACCATATTGGGCACCAACCATGCAATTTGAGTGTGTCGGGCTCAATAATAATGAAAAAACCTTAAGGAGGATAGATCGATATGGCTGCAAAAGAGATAAAGTATGACATGAAGGCCAGAGAAGCCATTTTGAATGGTATGAACACCTTGTCAGATGCGGTCAAGGTAACTCTGGGCCCTCGGGGTAGAAACGTAATTCTTGAGAAATCATGGGGGACTCCCACTGTGACTAAAGACGGTGTCACTGTGGCCAAGGAAATCGAGCTGGAGGACAAGTTTGAGAACATGGGCGCACAGATGGTCAAGGAGGTCGCCAGCAAAACCAGTGATGTGGCAGGCGATGGTACTACCACTGCTACCATACTTGCCCAGTCTATCTACAATGAGGGCCAGAAGCTGGTAGCCGCAGGCAATGATCCCATGGCCATCAAGCGAGGTATTGATAAGGCGGTGGAGGTTGTTGTTTCGGAACTGGCAAAAATGAGCAAACCGACTAAGGACCAGCGAGAAATTGCCCAGGTGGGCTGCATTTCTGCCAATAACGATGAGACCATTGGAAACATCATTGCAGAGGCCATGAATAAGGTCGGCAAAGAGGGTGTCATCACTGTGGAAGAGGCAAAGAGCATGGAAACCACCCTCGAAGTGGTAGAAGGCATGCAGTTCGACCGTGGCTACCTCTCTCCGTATTTTGTAACAGATCCCGAGAAGATGGAGGCCTCGCTTCAGGATCCTTACATCTTGATTCATGAAAAGAAGATCAGCGTGATGAAGGATCTGCTTCCCATACTCGAGCAGGTTGCCAAGATGGGAAGGCCTTTTGTTATCCTTGCTGAGGATCTTGAAGGAGAGGCCTTAGCCACACTGGTGGTCAACAAGTTGCGCGGAACACTTCAGTGCGCGGCAGTCAAGGCTCCGGGTTTTGGTGACCGGAGAAAGTCTATGTTGGAAGACATTGCTATTCTCACCGGTGGACAGGTAATTTCAGAAGATTTGGGTATCAAGCTGGAAAACATCTCGGTTTCTGATCTCGGAAGGGCCAAACGTATGACCATTGATAAGGATAACACCACCATTGTGGACGGTGCCGGAACACGCTCTGATTTGGAGGGCCGCGTTCGCCAGATCAGGGCTCAGATCGATGAGACGACATCCGACTATGACCGGGAAAAGCTCCAGGAGCGTCTGGCCAAGCTGATTGGCGGTGTGGCTGTGATTAACGTTGGTGCTGCAACCGAGCCTGAGATGAAGGAAAAGAAAGCACGTGTTGAGGATGCCCTGAACGCCACCCGCGCTGCAGTGGAAGAAGGGATTGTAGCCGGTGGCGGCGTGGCCCTTGTTCGTGTTATTCCTGCTCTTGATAAGATAAAAATCAAGGCAGCCCAGAAAATCGGTGCCAGGGTTGTTCAGCGGGCCCTGGAAGAACCGCTGCGCCAGATTGCTGAAAACGCCGGCCACGAGGGCTCTGTGGTTATTAATGAGGTCAAGAAGGAAAAGGGTTCATTTGGCTTCAATGCTGATACGGAAAAATATCAAGACCTCATGGAGGCTGGCGTTATCGATCCAACCAAGGTTGTGCGTTATGCCGTTCAGAACGCAGCCAGTGTAGCCGGACTGATGCTGACCACCGAGGCCATGGTGGCTGAAAAGCCTGAAGATAAGAAAGAAATGCCTCCAATGCCTCCGGGCGGGGGAATGGGCGGGGGAATGTATTAGATTAGCCCCGGCCATTGAGCGTAATGTTTGCCCAAAAAGCCCTCATGCCTGCGCATGAGGGCTTTTTTTGTGCCTTGACAACCAAAGGTGTTATGATATTTGCATCCTTAACTTATTGTTGGAGAATGCTATGGACTATAAAAAGACCCTAAACCTTCCCAAGACCGCTTTTCCCATGAAGGCCAGCCTCTCTCAACGAGAACCAGAGGTTCTTAAAAAATGGGATACGATAGGACTCTATGATCAGATCAGGGAATCGTGTAAGGGTAAGCCTCGGTTCATCCTTCATGATGGGCCGCCCTATGCCAACGGAAACATCCATCTTGGTACGGCCCTTAATAAGATATTGAAAGACATAATTATCCGATCGCGTCAGATGAATGGATTCGACTCACCTTATGTACCGGGTTGGGATTGCCATGGTCTTCCCATAGAACACCACGTTGACCAGGGGCTTGGTGACAAGAAAAAGGAAATGAGCCAGACTGAGATCCGAAGACATTGCCGGGACTACGCTGAGAGATACATTAAAATCCAGAAAGAAGAATTCAAAAGACTCGGCGTTATGGGTGAGTGGGACAACCCTTATCTCACCATGAAAAAGGGTTATGTGGCTACGATCGTAAGAGAGTTTGGGAAACTTGCCCTTGATGGCAGCCTCTTTAAGAGCAAAAAGCCTATCTACTGGTGCAGCACGTGCAAAACCGCTCTGGCAGAAGCAGAAGTGGAATACAACGTGCGTACCTCTCCGTCCATTTATGTAAAGTTTCCTTTTCTTTCGGACATAAGCGGGGATTTTCCGTCCCTGAAGGGGAAAAAACTTTGTTTGATCATTTGGACCACAACCCCGTGGACAATTCCAGCTAACCTGGCAGTTGCCTTGCATCCTGCTTTTGAATATGTGGCGGTGGAGATTGGGCGCGATGAGGTTTTCATCATGGCTCGAGGTCTTCTGGAAAGTACGATGGAGGCTTTGGGGATCAAAGATTATGAGGTATTGGCACAAGTCGATCCGACAATGCTTGAACACAAGCTTTGCCGTCATCCCCTTTACGAAAGGCAGTCTACAATTATCCTGGCCCGGCACGTGACCTTGGATGCGGGAACCGGTTGTGTGCATACTGCCCCTGGTCACGGACGCGAAGACTATGAAGTGGGCCTTGATTACAACCTGGACATCTATTCCCCTGTAGACGATGATGCCCGCTTTGCAGACGATGTGGAATTCTTTAAAGGCATGTTTGTCTTTGATGCCAACAGCGCGGTTACGGCCAAACTTGCAGAGCTTGGCACACTCATCAGTAAAGGAAGCGTTGAGCATACCTATCCGCACTGCTGGCGGTGCAAGGAGCCGGTGATCTTCCGAGCCACCGAGCAATGGTTTATTTCCATGGAAAAGACGGGGCTGAGACAAAAGGCCCTGAAGTGTATTGATCAGGTCACCTGGATTCCGGCTTGGGGGCGTGATCGCATTCATGGAATGATTGAAAACCGCCCAGACTGGTGTATCTCACGGCAGCGGTCATGGGGTGTGCCTATCGTGGCCTTTTACTGTAAAGGATGCGGCACGTATCTCATCACTCAGGAAATCATCGATCATGTGGCCGGCCTTTTTGAACTTCACGGTGCTGATATCTGGTTTGAAGCCGACCATTCTGTCCTCCTCCCGGAAGGAACAACGTGCCCTGAGTGTAAAGGCAACACTTTTGAAAAGGAACAGGATATCTTAGATGTATGGTTCGATTCCGGTGTGAGCCACGCGGCCGTACTTGAAAGCAGGGATTATCTGGGCTGGCCTGCCGACATGTACTTAGAAGGAAGCGATCAGCACCGGGGATGGTTCCACAGCGCTCTTCTCACGGCAGTGGGCACACGTGGCAGGGCCCCCTACGAATGTGTGCTGACCCATGGTTTCGTAGTGGACGGCAAGGGCGAAAAGATGTCCAAATCCAAAGGAAACGTGATTGCGCCAAGTGAAATCATCAACCGATATGGTGGTGAGATCCTGCGATTGTGGGTTGCAGCTTCGGACTACCAGGACGACATACGAGTCTCGGAAAAGATCCTCAAACAGCTCACGGACGCCTACCGCCGAATTCGGAATACAAGCCGCTTCATACTTGGAAATCTGGGCGATTTTGATCCTGCAGTAGATGCCATACCTTACAAAAATATGCTGGAAGTCGATCGTTTTGCCCTCTACCGTCTTCAGGGGTTGGTTAGACGAGCTATAGCCGCCTATAAGAACTTTGAGTTTCATGTGGTTTATCACGACTTGTACAATTATTGTACCCTGGACTTGGGTTCCTTTTACTTAGACGTTCTAAAGGACAGACTCTATACCTCGCCTGCAAAGTCAAATGACAGGCTATCAGCCCAGACCGCGCTAAACACTATACTCCATTCAATAGTGCGCCTCATGGCCCCCATCCTTGTCTTTACAACTGAGGAGCTATGGGCTCACATGTCTGAGGCCGATGCCGGGCCGGCCAGTGTGCATCTGACACAACTGCCTGAAATAAATGCTGATTTTGGAGATGACGAATTGGCCGAAAGGTGGGAATCAATCCTTCTGCTCAGGGGAGAAGTTAGCAAGGCCCTTGAAGAGGCCAGAGGCCGGAAAATTATCGGCCACGCTCTTGATGCAGCAGTGACTCTATCCATACCAAAAGAATTCAGCGCATTAGTGAGGATGAATGCGGACGAACTAAGGACAGTCTTCATCGTCTCCAAGGTAAACATCTTGGCCGAGGAGAGCATTCCTGATGCATATCAGAGCACCAACATTCCAGGTCTTGCTATTCGCATCGATCCTGCACCTGGCGAAAAATGCGAGCGCTGCTGGATACATGATCCTTCGGTTGGTGCTGACGGGCTTCATAAAACCATTTGTGCACGATGCATAGAAGTGCTTGAGGCTGGGTAAGCATTCCCGGACTCTTATCGACTTGGACCATGGTGTGTTGCCTGGATCGAGAAACGGGAAAATTCGAAATTCGAAGCACGAAACAAATACAAATGACAAAAGCATAAAATCCTAAACAAAAGAATTGTGGAATTGAAGGATTGACGTGTTGGAATAGTGAATTCCTAAGCCCTTGAATCTATAACGTTTTGAACATTTGATATTTGTATTTTGAATTTGTTTCGGCCCGCCCTGGTGCGACGCGATTGGTTTAGGATACTGTTGGCCGTATTTTCAAATTTAGCCATTATAAAACGAGAGCGATGTGCAAACGGTCTGGGCCAGGGATTTCGAAATTCGGATTTGCGGCTTACGCCTTGAAAACAGTACGGATTTATTCAGAGCGGTATAAGAATCTGGGAATGCTACCATGAACACAATAAACCCAACAAACAGGAAAGGCAGTTTGAAGAGAAGATACATGATCTTACTGCTAATTGGTGCAGGCATTATCCTGGTTGATCAGGTAACCAAGGGGCTTGTCATGCAGAAGTTTTTACTTCATGAAAGCTTGGAGGTCATTCCGGGATTCTTTAATCTGACCTATATTCGAAATACAGGTGGTGCTTTCGGAGTGCTTGCAGGGGAGGCCTCCCTGTTACGAACCGGATTGTTTCTTGCGATCTCCTGCGTAGCCCTGGGGATTATCTTTTTTCTTTATACGAAAATTCCTCCCGGCAAAACATGGCTGGATGCTGGTCTTGCCATGACCTTCGGAGGGGCTTTGGGCAATCTCATCGACCGTCTCCGGTTCGGAGAGGTCGTAGATTTCCTCGATTTTCATATTGGGACCTTGCACTGGCCCGCATTCAACGTGGCTGATAGTGCCATCTCCGTGGGCGTAGGGATATTCTGTTTTTACCTCCTGTTTAAGAAGATATAAGGGGAAATCATGTTCCCTATCTTGTTTCGCATAGGCCCCTTTACCCTCCACACTTACGGCGTTTTCGTAGCTATGGCCTTCCTGTCAGCCGTCGCATTGGCCCTTAGGGAAGCGCGAAAAGAGGGCGAAGATGCTGCCAAGATCCTGGACATGTGTTTCTATGCTCTTGTAGCGGCCATACTCGGCTCCCGGATATTATATGTCCTGGTCAACTGGTCTACCTTTCGGCACGATCCTTTCGAGATTGTCCGCATATGGCACGGCGGGTTGGTATTTTATGGCGGATTCATAGGCGCCCTGATTACAGCGCTCTGGTACATAAAGAAAAAAGGGCTCCCCCTTTTAAAAACCGTGGATATTATGGCCCCTTCCATCGCATTTGGACAGTTTGTGGGCCGTATCGGTTGTTTTTTTGCCGGATGTTGCTATGGCAAGATTTGCGATCTGCCATGGGCTGTGATCTTTACGCATCCTGAGTCTTTGGCGCCCAAAGGGGTGCCCCTTCATCCTACCCAGCTTTATTCCTCACTCAATGGCCTTTTTATCTTTTCGGTGCTTGTGGGGCTCAGGCGCATCAAGAGGTTTGATGGCCAGATATTCTGGGCCTATGTCCTCCTCTATGGTGTCACGCGGTCTGTGATAGAGCACTTCCGTGGGGATGAGCGGGGCATGTTTGTTGAGGGCATGCTTTCTACCTCTCAACTCATTGGGCTGATCATGGCAGTGATCGCCATAGTAATGATGATCATCTTGAGGCGGCGGAAGTGATGACCAACGAGATTAGTCATAAGGATTTATCTAAACTCTTAGCTGAGATTAGAAAAGGCAAGGTTGTCCCAGTCTATCTCTTATACGGGGATGAATTCCTTTGCAAATCAGCCTTCAAGTCCCTCTTGGACGCGCTCGTTTCGCCAGATAATCAAGCCCTCAACTATGAAGTAATAGATGGTACAAGCGAAAACGTTTACGAAATTATTGAACGTCTGAATACATTTCCGCTGATTCCATCCGCCAAAGTGATTGCAGTTCATGGCACAAAAATATTCTATTCGTCTGTGGCTGTTGATGACCTCCTCAGTAAATCAAGAGATGCATTTGAAAGACAGGACCTAAAAGAATCTGCTCGGTATCTCCTCAAAATGCTAAGCGTGGAAGGCATGTCGCTTGATGATGTTAAGGACGGAAACTGGAGGCAAGTTGCGGACAAGAAGCTCAGGGAGAGCTTTAACAAACATGCCGGCGAGACATGGTTGGATCAGGTCTTCGCCCACTGCGTGCAAGAGAAAATGACAGTTCCGGCCCATCAGGATGATGCTGAGGTGTTGAACGATTCCATCCTTGCAGGACATCCAAAGACAAACCATTTAGTCCTTATAACCGACTTTGTTGACAAGCGCAGGAAGCTGTATAAAACGATCAAAAAATCAGGGGTGGTGATTGACTGCTCTGTGCCAACAGGGGAAAGGGTAGCAGACAAGCGCCGGCAGCAAGATGCATTGAAAGCTCACATGAAAGAGGCCTTAATAAGGGCCGGAAAAACCATGGCCCATGGTGGGTTTGAGGCGCTGCTTGAAAAAATCGGTCCCAATATACGCAGCTTCAGCAACGAACTGGATAAGTTGATTGCCTATATGGGAGACCGGAAGGAGATTCTTCCGTCCGACATTGAAGCAATCTCAAAAAGAACCAAGCAAGACCCTATCTATGAGATGACCAATGCCATTGCTGAAAGGGACACACACAGGGCCCTATTTTTTCTGGACAGCCTTTTGAAGAACAACTTTTTCCCTCTTCAGGTGCTTGCAGCTGCAACCAACCAGATAAGAAAGCTGATCCTGGCAAAAGATGTCATTCACGGCAGGCATGGAAGTGGCTGGAGGCAGGATATAAGCTACGCGGCTTTCCAGAAAATGATCTTGCCGGAACTCGAAAAGCGCGAGCCAGACTTTCTGACCAGCAATGCACACCCCTTTGCTATTTACATGACGCTCAAGCAATCAGACAACTATACGGTTGAAGATCTCATCGGTGCACTGGAGGTCCTCCTTGATGCCGACATTCGACTGAAGAGATCCGGCCAGGATGCGAAGATCGTGCTGGAACAAGCAATCCTGCGTATACAAAGTGCCTGAGGCTATCGCACCTTCAGCAATCCAAAATCCGCGATCAGATGGTTGGCAAACCTCAACAAGAAAAATTCATAGGGCGCTTCACTTCACAATAGATCTATGACAATCAGACGAGTTCTCATACTTGCTCCTACTGTACTGATCCTTTTCCTGCTCCAGTCCTATCTTTGGGTGCCTACCTACGAACAGCAGACACGCGGCAACCCGGATCGCCTCAATGAATACATTGCCGCTTCCATCGGCGATGCCAGCATTCTGAACCCCATCCTGGCGGCAGACTCGGCCAGCAGCGACATCAACTCCATGGTATTTGAGGGCCTTATTGACCGGGATGAAGAGCTCCGTTTCAGAGGGCGCTTGGCCACCTCCTGGGAAATCTATGAAGAGGCCTTTTTTTATATCAACGAGGGCGCAACTATCCCAGGTGTGGGCAAGGCAGAGGCTGAAACTGTAGTGGCCCTTTTCCAGGAGGCCATGGCTGGAAATTTTCCAGCCAACCCAGAAGTTAAAGCCTCCTTGGACAATATCCGGGATATATCTGTGCTTCCTGCCAGAGACTTCCGGGTGACCAAATATGAAAAGAAAAGGCAGGAAGACAAGGAAAGCGAAGGGGTAAACATACGGGTCAGAGCTCCCGCCAGAATCAAGCTGATGCTGAATAGTGTTGATCAAGATCTTTTTCAAAACCTCTCACACATCCTCGGCAAAGAGTATTTCAACAGCTTCGACGGGCAGGGGCATCTCAGGGTAGACGATGAAAGACGGCAAGAAAAGCTTGCGTCCTATGCTAGAGAAATCCTGCCGGCAACCGAACACAATCCCATAGTGATATTTCATTTACGGCCCAATCTTAAATTTCACGACGGCCATATATTTGACGCATACGACGTCAAGTTTACCTACGAAGCCATCATGAATCCAAAGAACCTTTCTCCACGGATAGCAGACTATGAACCGGTCAAACGCATGGATGTGGTTGATCCCCTTACAGTGCACATTGTTTACAAGCGGCTTTATTCTCCTGCCCTGGGGACTTGGGCAATGGAGATACTCCCCGAGCATCTGCTAAATGATGAAGCCTTGAAAAAAGAGGCCATCCAGCTGGGGAAGGCCCCAAAAAAGTTTTCCATGCGGCAAAGCAGCTTTAATCGTCACCCCATCGGATGCGGCCCCTTTGTCTTTCGTGAGTGGAAATCGGATCAGTACATTCTTCTGGATCGCTTCAGCAACTATTGGGAGGGCCCGCCGAACTACAAACGGTATGTCTATCGGATCGTGCCGGATCCCCTGACCCAGGAGATGGAGTTCTATGCAGGCACCATTGACAGTTACGGCGTCCAACCCCATCAGGTTGAACGTCTAAAGAACGATCCAACGTATCAAAATTTTTCCGGCCTCTCTTTTGGTTACACATATGTCGGTTACAACATGCGGCGCGAACCCTTTAATGACTCTCGCGTGCGCCGAGCCCTCAGCATGGCCATAGATGTGGATAAGATCATAAAATATGTCCTTTACGGTCAAGGAGACCGGATTACAGGGCCTTTCATCAAGCAAACCGACTACTACAATCGGGGAATCCAGCCTATCCCCTACGATCCAGAGGGGGCTTTGAGACTCCTGGGTGAGGCGGGTTGGAGGCGAAACAAAGAAGGTTGGCTTGAAAAGAATGGAAAGAGATTCCAGTTTACGCTCATCACTAACATGGGTAATAATTTGCGAAAGGCTATTCTCACAACAGCCCAGGATGCTTGGAAGCAGATTGGCATTGATGTTCGGACCGATCTCCTTGAGTGGTCCGTCTTCATCCAGGAGCGTGTGAATAAGGCTGATTTTGATGCCCTTATACTGGGCTGGAGCATGGGGATAGAGCCCGACCTTTTTCAGATATGGCATTCGAGTCAGGATAGTCCTCATCAGCTTAATTTCGTGGGCTTCAAGAACAGCGAGGCAGATGATCTGATCATCAAGATCAGGCAAGAATACAACCACGAGCGTCAGGTGACCTATTGCCACCGCCTCCACGAGATCATCGCCCAGGAGCAACCGTACACTTTTCTATATGTGGGCAAATGGACGGCCGTTCTGGACAAGCGAATCGTCATCCAGGAGTTGGACCAGCAAGGGAGTCTAACTCACAAGAAGATTACACCAACAAAGACGGGAAGCTACACCTTCTATTTTAATAAATGGATAAAGCTTCCAGAAGCGCCCGACTTCGCGCACGAAGGATAGTTTCGACTTTCGTGTTTTCGTCCTTTCGTGATTTCTTTAATCATCTTTTGCTGGAAAAAAGACGCATCTCATCATTAACTTGAGAGTCCATAGTTCTTCCTAACTCCATGAATTTTAAAGAAATATCATATTGTCTGAACCGTCATTCCCGCCCCTGCTTCCGCAGGGGTAAACTTGTCCCCGCGAAGGCGGGGAGCGGGAATCCAGGAAAATCAAGGGGTTATGGATTCCTGCTTCCGCAGGAATGACAGAACTTTGGACT
>JAIWEZ010000005.1:0-20078 GCA_048631945.1 Gammaproteobacteria bacterium
TCCGGCCCCTGCTTCCGCAGGGGTAAACTTGTCCCCGCGAAGGCGGGGAGCCGGAATCCAGTGAAATCAACATGTTCTGGATGCCGGATCAAGTCCGGCATGACGAATCATGACTTTTTACGAGACCAACTTTATTAGCCATAAAATTATCTTCCGTCAAATTTTGCTCTTATTTTGACACAGGCAAGATCCTCCATCGGGAAAAAATAAATCGGTGCCGCTAATATTAGTACAACTCATATTGACAAAATATATTTAAGTATGTATGACATGAAACCGATAAGTTTAATGGTTATGTCGATGTAGAAGTGACCACAACCCTTAGAAAAAGGAAAATCGACAAAGGAGAAAACAATGGCTAAAAAAATTGCCAAGAATATCAGTGTATTGGAGTTTGGATGTCGGGCTCCCCTCAAATTTTTTGAACATTGCTCCAAATGTGCGCGCTTTGGAGAAAGTTGCCCGGACTTGGCACTTGGCAAGGAAATTCTTCGTGGCAAGAAAAAAATCGCATACGGGGATGACCGAACCGAAGATACCGTCCACATCACCGCATTTAATTGCCTGGCACCACTGTACTACTTTGAGCGCAGCCGTAATAAGTGCGCACACGAAGGCCGTTGCAGGGAAGAGGGCCTGCTATTGGCCCTGCTGGATGGCAAAAAGGCCTTGGATTATTCCCACAAGGAGGTCACTGAACTTCCTATAGTGCGGAGGCGTAAGGTGAGTAAGGCTGCCCCCGCAACAGCTCAAAAAGCAGCTTCCTAAGTCCTGAGTAATAAATTCGTCATCGAATTTATGAATCGAAGGACTAAGGCATTCTATTTGCTCAAGAAAGCCTCAATTTGCGATTCTATCTGCTCATCGGTAAAGGCGTCGATATTAACGGCATGCCGATAACAGGTGGCTGCGCACACGCCGCACCCCTTGCAAGCTACGTCGATGACTTGAGCCTTTCGCCCATTATCTGTCTCCACAATCCTCAAGGCTTCAAAGGGGCAAAGCGCCACACAAAGGCCGCACCCACGACAAGCCTCCTCATTCACCCGGGCGATGATCCCCTCGGTAACGATCGAATCCTGAGAAAGAATTGCCCCTGCTCTGGCGGCTGCCGCCTGGGCCTGGGCAATCGTTTCGTCAATAGGCTTTGGATAATGTGCGAGGCCTGCCATGAAAATACCATCTGTGGCAAAATCGACCGGCCTCAACTTGACATGGGCCTCCAAAAAGAAGCCCTCCTGATTCAATGAAGCTTTGTAGAGCCTTGACAACACCTTATTATCACTGCAAGGGACAATAGCCGAGGCAAGGGTCAAGATGTCCGCTTCGATTTCAATACGGCATTTCAAAGCCTGATCCTTCACCTTGACCTTCAGTTTACCGTTTTGACGCTCAACGCACGGTTTTTCCTCCAATTTATAGCGAATGAAGACGATCCCTTTAGACCGGGCCTCTCTGTAGATATCTTCCCTGCCGCCATATGTACGGATGTCACGGTACAGGACGTACACATCCATATCGGGGTTGATCTCCTTCAGTTTTAAGGCACTTTGAATCGAATGGGTGCAACACATCTTGCTGCAATACGGCCTTTCCGGTTCCCTTGAACCCACACACTGGATGAATACAGCGGTATTGATGCCCTTGAATCTGTTCGGGTCATTGAAAATTTCACGGTCGAGTTCCAGGGCAAGATATACTTCGGGATCTTTATTGGTATAAAGATATTCAGTAGGCTTGTAGGCTTCACCTCCAGTGGCCAGAATGGTCGCTCCGTGCTTCACCTCTCGCTCATTCCCTTCGCCATCAGTGACTATGGATGTAAAATTGCCTACAAAACCTGAAACTGCCTTGACCGTGCTCTTCAGATAAACGTGCACGAAAGCATGTTCCTCGATCCGCCGGGTCAGGTCTTCAATATAGGGTCGTATCTCTTCGTTCTTCCACGTCCTATAGAGTTTCCATGCCTGGCCACCCAAGCGGTCACCACGCTCCACCAAGTGAACCTCAAAACCCTGGCAAGCCAGGTTCAACGCACTCGTCATCCCTGCTACCCCGCCCCCGACCACCAAGCACGACTTGGTCACCGACACCCTGGGTTCAACCAATGGTTCCATGAGGCCTGCCTTGGCCACAGCCATGCGCACCAAGTCCTTGGTCTTTTCCGTGGCTTCGTCCTGATCATTCATGTGAACCCACGAACACTGATCCCGGATATTGGCCATCTCAAAAAGATACTTATTGAGGCCTGCCTCGCGAAGGGTTTCTCTGAATAGCGGCTCATGTGTCCTCGGTGAACATGAAGCAACAACCACCCGGTTCAGACTATGTTCTTCGATAAGGTTCTTGATCTTTTCCTGGACATCTGCCGAGCAGGCAAAGAGTTCGTCTGAAGCCCACACTACATGCGGAAGGGCTCTGGCATATTCAGTCACTTCCTGAATACGGACCACACCCCCGATATTTATACCACAGTGGCAGACAAAGACACCGACACGGGGTACCTTCCCAATCACGCCTCTTTCTTCCGGATAGGCCCGCGCTCTGGTAAGGGTATGACGTACTTCTGACAGTGCAGCAGATGCAACACCGGCTGAAGCGCTTGCCTCCATCACGGATTGAGGAATATCCTTAGGCCCTTGAAAGGCCCCACAAACGTAAATGCCCGGCCTGGAAGTGTTGACCGGTCTAAAACTGCTGGTCTCTGAAAAACCATAACGATCTAAATCAATACCCAATCTTGCGGACAGATCTTTGATCTGATCGGATGTCCCAAGACCGACCGACAACACCACCATATCGAATGCCTCTTCAACCACCATAGAATCCTCATCGGTGTATCGGATGATGAGGTTCTCGGTCTTATCCTCTTGGGCTATGGTATCGATCCTAGACTTGACAAACCGAACGCCCACGTCATATTTAGCCCGGTTGTAGAACTTCTCAAAGTCCTTGCCGTGTGTTCTTATATCGATATAGAAGATGGCTGTATCGAGTTCATTAGGCGCATGTTCATTGGCCAGCATGGCCTCCTTGATAGCATAGGTGCAGCAAACAGAAGAGCAGTACCCCCGACCCACTGAAGGATCCCTGGAACCAACACACTGAATCCATGCGATCTTCTCTGGCTCTTTTCCGTCTGAAGGCCTTCGAACGTGGCCTTTGAAGGGACCGGTGGCAGAAAGGATACGTTCAAACTCCATACTTGTGACCACATTAGGGAATCGCTTGTACCCATAGGTTCCCTTAATCTGAGGGTCGAACGGCTCATACCCAGGCGCCAGGATCACCGCTCCTATCTCCACATCCAGCGAGGTCTCCTGCTGATCAAAATCAATCGCTTGAGCCCCGCACACCCTCTCACACTGCTTACACTCCTGATTTGTTAAAAAGAGGCAAAACCTCGGGTCTACGTGGAAGGCAGCCGGTATAGCCTGGGGGTAGTCGATATGCAATGCCTTTGTGGACGACAGGCCTTCATTGAAGCTATCTTTGATGACCACAGGACAGTAAGATGTGCATGTAGCGCATGCCGTGCATTTTTCCGGATTCACATAACGGGGTCGCTGAACGAGGGTTGCGGCAAAATGTCCTGGTTCGCCTTCTAGTCTCTGGAGTTCTGTTGATGCAAGGATCTCAATATTTGGGTGGCGATCACACTCGTTCATCTTGGGAGCCAACATGCACATGGAACAGTCATTGGTTGGGAAGGTCTTGTCAAGCTGCGCCATTTTGCCGCCAATGGCAGATGACTTTTCAACGAGGTGGACAAGGAAGCCTGAATTGGCCAAATCGAGCGCTGCCTGCATGCCCGCTATACCGCCACCCACAACCATAACGGCGCCGACGATGTTATGATTGTTATTGGTATGATTCATATGACGAGATTATCGAATTGAGGGATTGAGGGATTGAGGGATTAATTCCTGAATTCTTAACCCGGACAAACCGGAACAAAAAAACTATCACGAAAACACGAAAGTACGAAAACACGAAAGGGTAAATGTTTTTTTATTTCGTGCTTTCCCTGGCCCAGACCTGGTTCAAAGGCTTCGTTGGCGGCTGATCCGAGCACGTAGCGCCAGGGCGGGCAATCTTTCGTGCTTTCGTGATCATCTTTTAAGATTTTCTGCCATAAACAACACGAATCCCAGAATTAACGGACTAAATTCCTCAATGCCTAAATTTTTAGTCATCTACTAACTCCAAGGCTCCGGAATTGCACCAGCTAACACAGGAAGGATTGGGAGGAATGCCGCAGAAGTCGCACTTTAAGGGAAAACCGGTCTCAGCCTCAATGAAAAAGGGTTTCTGTGGACAAGAGGCGCGGCACAGCACACACATGTCATAGATCTGATTGCCAACTTTTATGTTTTGCTTTGAGGTGCAAGCCGCGTCCACAAAAGGACCGGCAATCACAGGGAAAAACACATTCCCTTCATGAAAGACCCGAATCCGCGCCCTTCGAGGATTGGCTATACCGGTCACATGATTTAGAGAACAGGCAATCTCACAATGCCTGCAACCGGTGCATTTGTCGTGGTCTATCTTTATCCTTGGCATGCCTATACATCCAGCTCCAAAGCCTTTAAGGTCTCCGGAAGGGGCTCGCCTCTCTTGCTCCAGCCGCGAAGCTGATAGTAGCTGGGAAGCATCTCCTCCACCTTGCTGATCTCCCCCTGAGCCGGACCATCCGGGAGCGGTTCCTTAAGGAATCTCTCAGGCAGGGAGTCATGGGTATGGTCAAACCCGGCGCGATTATTGAATAACCTTTCCTGGTTCCAGATCCGCTCTCCGATCCTTAACAGATCGTCCGCACTGAAGTCCGTGCCCAAGCAACTGTTGACCATGGGGACAAAATTGTTGAACTTGAGCCCCAGCAATAGCCAGTTGCAAAGACCAAGGGAATCCAGAACAGCACCCATGTCCTGGTATCGTTTGACCAGTTCAGGTTTGCCTTCCGTGGTCAACGGGTCCACTTTTTCGTTGACATTCAAAACCTCTTCAACAAAGGTATAGGCATAAACATGATGGGGCCCGTAATTCGAGGTGGCAAAATGCAGACCCATGCCCTGGATGGACCTGGGATCAAAGGGGGCCATAGGCAATCCTTTCACACCCATGAAGCTTTTCCGCTGACCGTATTCTATAGCCAAGGCCTCTCCCCCTTTACCTATTCTTTTGGCGTGCCCCTTCTTGGTAGACATAAGCGTCAAGGCCTGAATGAACCCTTCTCCCTGGCCAAAACCCAATTCTAACTTCAGGGTGTCCTTAGAGGCAATTCCCTTCTCCACCAACTCCATGGCTGTGGCCACGGTTCCTCCTGCCGCAATGGGATCCAACCCCATCTCGGCGCACACCTTACTGGCCATGCCGATTGTGCTCAAATCGCTAATACCGCAGTTAAGGCCAAGGGCTCCGATAGCCCAGTAGGTGGGAGCCATCCCTTTCCCTTTAAATAGGGGATTGTCCATGTCCGTCTTCTTGAGACATGCGATGGGGCAGGCAAAACACCCTCTGCTTCTCAAGGCAAAAGCATTAGACAGGGCCTGTGTTCCGATATTTTTTGATTCCGTAAAAGCGGTACCCTGAAAATTCTTATAAGGCAGCATCCCCTTTTGATAACAAAAATCTACAACAAAGGCGGATCCCCAGAGAGACATCGAATGAGAGGTGAGCGGGGCGCTGTTCAATTTATTGATCAGGGTTGTCACAACCCGCACAAACCTATCCCCGTCTGCTATTGACAAGGAATGGCTACCCTTAACAGCAATGGCTTTGAGATTCTTGGAACCCATGACCGCGCCGATGCCTGCACCACCAACGGACAAGAGCCCGTTGTTAACGATGTTAGCTAATGGCACTAATTTCTCACCGGCAGGACCTATAGAAACCAGATATGTCTCCCTGGCCGCCCACTTGTCGGTGAGATTCTTCTTGAAAACTTCCTCTGTTTCAGATGTGGTGCGGCCCCAATATTCAAGACCTGGCTGGATGCTGATTTTATCGTCCATTATGGACAGAATGGCCGGGTGTTCAGCCCTTCCTTCAACAATGATCATGTCAAACCCGGCAAATTTGAGTTCCGCGCCAAAATGCCCCCGCATCTTTGCGCAGGCGATGGTTCCGGACAGTGCGCTCTTTGTGACTACATTACACGAGGCACCGGTGACGGCGCCAGTGCCCACCATCGGGCCGGAAACAAAAATCAACTTGTTTTCCTGCCCAAGGGGATCCGTCTGCGGGTCTACTTCGTCTAAGTAAACCTTGACCCCAAGACCACGTCCGCCCAGAAACTTATCAAGCAGACCAGGGTCAATCTCCTCAATACGATGTTTGCCTTCGGTCAGATTGACCCGAAGGCAACGACCGGTCCATCCGTACATAAAACAACCTCATTAGTCGTCTTTATTAACCAATAACTTTACAAACAAGCTAAGTTTTCTTAACACACTATGGTGCAAGAGTTAAGCAGATACTGGATGCTGGTCAAGCAGCGCCCCTGAGCCACTCTACGGTTTTATCTTTCAGGGCCTGATCATAGCCAAACGCTACGCATGCCGTGCGGCAGCATCCGCAGCCAATACATTTGTCAGTATCCACATATATAGAGCCCTGCTGGTCTATGATTGCATGCACAGCGCATACAGGTTCGGCAAAACAGGACTTGCAGTTGTGCCTACATATAATGTTTAACATATTATTGTCTCCTTACTACCTAAGTTATGAAATTTATATTCTTTGTGGCAACAAATTTTTGAGAATGCTGTGTCTTTCGTGCCGACGAATAAATTCTGGAATTTAGGGATTTAGGAATTTAGGAATCAAAATAGAATCATGCCTTCAATCCCTCAATTCCTCAATTCGTAATCCCTTAATTCCGGCTTGCCTGGGTTAGGTCTGCTAGCCCAAAATCTTTTCCACCTCTTCAGCATCACTCTCCATGACGTAGGTGATTCCGGACACCTCTGCTGCATCTCGGGTAAGCGCTATCAGATCATTGCGATCAATGTATTTGAGGGCAAACTTTCGAGCTCCTGCCATGAACTGCTGTAGACCCTGTTTCATTCTGTCGATGTAAGAATACATGCCAATCGCCCCTGGAGGGAGTTTCGCAAAATCGTTTCCGAATCGATCCTTGAGTTCCGCACCTACAGCAAACAGTTTCTCAAATCCTTCGCTCGGGTCTTCACCTTCGTCTTCCATCTTTTGCGTCATCAGTCGACCATGGGTCTTACCCACCATGGCTGCTGTCAAGACTGCCCTTCCAAGGCAAATCGCCTTCACATAGGGGGCTCCCAGGGCAATTGCCTTGAATATATGGTCCTCAAGAGAAAGTCCGCCCGCAATGGCAATCGGTGGAATATATGCTCCCCTTGCCCTTAATTTCTCACACATCTGATAGGTCAGACACTCCAGTTGTACCGTGGGGACGCCCCACTCGTTCATCATGCGCCAGGGACTCATGCCAGTGCCTCCGCCGGCTCCGTCTATAGTCAATAGATCAATCTTGGCATCGGAGGAATACTTAATGGCCCTGGCAAGATCAGCCGGCCGATAGGCCCCGGTCTTTAACGTGACATATTTTGCGCCCACACCTCTAAGGTGCTCCACTGACTTATGGAAAGCATCTTCATCGACCATCCCAAGACGGGAATGGCGCTCAAATTCCGAAATGCCGCCGGCTTTAAATGCCCTCTGCACAGCGGGATTGGTGGGATCCGGAAGCACGATATAACCCCGTTCCTTCAACTGAAGGGCCCGCTCTATGGAAGGGAGTTTTACCTCGCCTCCAATGTCTTTTGCACCCTGGCCCCACTTGAGTTCAAAAATCTCAACACCAAGCTTTTGAATTACGTATTCCGGTACGCCCAACTTGGTATCTTCTACATTGGCCTGGACGATGATCCCTCCTGTGCCGTCATACCAATCCTTAAAGTCATTTACTCTGCGTTCCATTTCAGGAGACTTGGATATTTTCCCGTTACTAAACTCCGCCTGTGGATCCATGCCGCAGATGTTTTCCCCTGCTACAACGATCACCCCGGATATGGCTGCTCCCACTGCCGCTTCCGTCCAGTTGATCCGTGCAATTTCAGTGGATCCCACGGCACCTGTGAAAACGGGAAAATTAAGCTTGATGCTCCCGTCGGCACCGAGTTCCGTGGTGGTGTCCACAGCCGGAAATGTGGCCTTGTCCGGATCGGCCTCCACCCCCACGGCTCCAACTGCCGTACCCTGAATATTGAAATGTGAGAAGTCCACAGGATAATCCTTTTCAGAGCCGGCCGTAATCTTGCCAAAGGGGATCGGATAGATGACCTCTCTCCCCTTCAGTGCTGAACGCCCGATTTCACACGGGCCTTCACACCCGTCCACGCATGTGACACAGATGCCGGAACCCGGTGCGGGGTCGACCCTGGTAGTCGTTAAGGTAGCTGCGCTTCGATTCGGTTTACTAAATGACATAACCCTTTCCTCCTTCACTCATTTTTTGACAAAAAAAAGCCCAACTATCCTCTTGGGCCTCTTGGGACAGCTGGACATCGTTGTCGTCGTTTGAAAGATACGCCATTGTACCTCACAAACCAATATGAGGCATATTAAAAAACCCTTCCCGTGTCAAGATCTTTGTTAAGCTGTAACATTTTACGTTAAGCTTTATGTTCCTTCGGTTAAAACTATCGCTTCCGAGATTTCTCTCATCGACTTTCGAGTATCCATACCTCTTTTTTGAATCCACCGATAGGCTTCGGTTCCTGACAGGCCCCGCTGCGTCATTAATATGTCTTTGGCACGTTCGATAAGCTTTCTTGATTCCAACTCTTCCTGAATCACTTTGGTTTCTACCATCAATTCAGTATTCTCTATGGCCACGGCCGCCTCATTCGCCACGGTGGTCAACACATTCTTTTCGGTTTCCGTAAATTCATGAGGATATGATGTATAGCAGTTAACCACGCCAATAACCCTGTCCTTGACCACCATGGGCACGCTCAGCATAGAAACAAGCCCCTCTTTTCTGGCCAGGTCCTTTTCCTTGTACTCAGGCTCTTCAAGTACATTTAGAACTGCTCTGGAATTCTGCGTAAGAGCAACCTGCCCCACAATCCCCTCCCCCATCTTCAGTGAGCGCTCTTTCAGATAATCCTCGCTAATACTCTGGGTTGCACGCAGTTTTAAAGCATTGTCACTGTTATCCAAAAGCCAGAGGGAGCAGATCTTGGAGTGCATCGTCTCGGCCGTAACCGTGACCACCAGTCGAAGGATGTCTTCAATGTAACGATCTGATGTGATCGCCTTGCTGATCCGGGTGAGGGCTTCGATATGTCTTTCAAAAGTGTGGTCGTCTTGCATATGTTGGAATATATGGGAGCCCATAGTGCTTGTCAATACAGAACGTATGCCCCCAAAAACCTATTTCTTTCAGTCCATTACTTATAATGAATAACCACCCCCAAACAGTTGGGTATTAAAAACACCAAATTAACAAACATACCCAAAGAGCATAGAATGATATCTCGAATAATTTTGATGCATAATGCAACGTTTTACGTTAAAGTAGCTACAAATGAAACTCCCCGTCTTATACCCCCTCACCCCTGGCCCCCTTCGGTCTGAGCTACATTCGGCCTGTCTTCGACCCTGAGCTCAGACCGAAGGGAGCTCATGTCGAAGGCAGGGTCGAAGACAGACCGGGACAATAAGCTCAGTAGATTAATTTATGCATGTAGCGCCAAGGCGGGCCTCAACTTTAGCTCACTTTAGACACTTTAGTTCACTTCTTACACAATTCATGAACCTATTACTTTTTCTTTGACCCCGCCGATGCGTCTTCTTTCTTGCCACGCTTT
The DNA here is from genome assembly GCA_048631945.1 of Gammaproteobacteria bacterium. Lineage (GTDB taxonomy): Bacteria > Desulfobacterota > Desulfobacteria > Desulfobacterales. The sequence goes on from JAIWEZ010000005.1 coordinate 9,855, forward strand.
GCATCCATGGCATTGTATCGTTCTATGACCTTATCGGTGATTTCGATTGCGTTGGGCGCGTAAACTACGCCCCCTGCACGGCGATCGATAATCAATGAGTAGCCCCCCTGCTTCCCTATTCCTTCAACGATCTCAAAAACATCTTTAGTTATTTCCTTAGAGAGGTTGATGTTGAGATCTCTCAAAACCTCCTGATACCGCCTCTGGAGAGACTTTAAGTCATCAATCTTGACACGCAGCTCCTGTTCTTTTTCCTCACGCGCCTCATTACTCATAACCAGGGCCTTTTGGTCCAATGCCTTCCTTAAGTCTTCAATCTCAGCCCCTTTCTTCTTGAGAATCTGTTCCATCTTTTTTCCTTGGCTCTTGATCTCAACGGATGACCGCTTACCGACATTTGATTTGTCGATTATCTTCTGCAGATCAATAACTCCTATTTTTTGTACCTCGGCCCCATGAACTATCCCGCTAAGGCCAAACAAACAAAGCATTAACATTAAAAACATACTACGAAAATTCATGTATAACCTCCTTGGATTTGTTGGGTTCAAAATGCCGTCCCCATGCTGAACTCCCAGCTATCGTCGCCTTTCTGTCCTTGTTCATCATCTAAAATGTAGCCCCACTCCAAACGGATGGGACCCATGGGCGAATACCATCGAAAACCACAGCCTGCACTTCTTCGCAGCACGCCTAGGTCTATATCTTCTCCATCGTTATAGACATTGCCCCAGTCATGGAAAAGGACCCCCATCAATCCTGCCTCTTTTACGAGCGGGAAGACAAACTCCACATTGAATTGCACCATTTTGTTGCCGCCCACCTCTGTCTCCTCACCTGTAACAGGATCCTTCTCAATTGAGCTGATGTCCCGCCATTCATAACCCCGCACCGAGTTCATGCCGCCCAAATAGAAACGCTCCCAATCAGGCATGATGTAATCAGGATAGTAATCTTGTATGTAACCGATGCGGCCATGCAGCAGACCAACTGTATCCCAGAAAAGGGGAAAATACCATCCAGAATCCCCGACATACTTGGTAAACCCAATATCTCCACCCATGGGTGTTCCTGCGTGCTTGACCATAATGCTGTTGTTCGATCCTTCAGTAGGATTGAAAAGGCGGTCCCTTGAATCGCGACGCAGTACGGCGGTTATCGTATGGCCAACGTTTTCCCCCACCATATCCTGGATAGACTTCGAAGCCATATCAGTATCAATATTCGTGATGTCCGCTCGATCATAGTTATAAGAAAGGGATGCCCGCGTGTAATCAAAAACCGGGTAGCCAAACCGAAGTCTCCCGCCGACGCTTTCCTTGTCATAGGTATTATAGTCCCTATTCATGTCGTAAAGATCGAACCCTGCTGACAGGGGCATATCAAAGAGCCATGGCTCAGTAAAGCTTAGTGAATAGGTGCTCTTGGTCTCTCCTCCGCTCAATTGGGTCCTCAAATTCAGGATCTGGCCACGCCCAAACAGGTTTCTCTGTGAAATCGAAGCCATAACAAACGCCTTGTCCATGGAGCTGTATCCACCACCAAAGGTAAAAGCGCCTGTCGGTTTTTCAGTCACGTCAATCTTGAGAACCATCTTGTCGTCGGCACTCCCCTTGGTGGTATTTACCTTGATATCTTCAAAAAACTCGAGACGGTAAAGATTTCGTACCCCACGCCTTAGACGCTTGCCGCTGAACAGTTCCTGCTCATATACCTGCAGCTCTCTGCGAATGACCTTGTCACGGGTTTTGGTGTTGCCCGCTATAACAATTTTTTCAAAATAGACCAATGATCCCTTATTGACCAAATATGTGATGCCGGCCGTAAGTTTCTTTGGGTCCTGGTCAATGCGTGGTGAAATATCTGCATAGGCATAACCTGCATCTGAGTACATGTCTTGCAGCGTCAAAACATCTTCTCGTATAAGTTCACGATTGTAAACCTCTTCCTTAGCAATCTTTATCTTTTTTAGCAGTTCGCTTTTGGGATGGATCAAATCCCCCTCAATGTCCACCTTGCCAACCTTGAACTGGTCCCCTTCATCTATCTTGATATTGATATAAATCCACTTTTCTTCATAGGTCAGCTCCGGCTCGGCCACTTTTGCCTGAATGTAACCATGATTATGATAGTGCGCAGTTATCCTAGACACGTCCTGGTCCAAGACCTCATGATCCAGATCTCCCGACGAGGTAAGCCAAGAGAAGAACCCTTTCTCATCGGTCTTCATCAAGTCCTTCAATGTCTCACTGTCATAGGCATTGTTACCTTCAAAACAAATGGTCTTGATCAATACCTCCTCGCCCTCTTCGACAATAAAATCAAGATCAGCGCGATTCTCTGACACAGCCTTTGTCTCATAGGTCACCTTGACATGATGATACCCTTTTTCTTTGTAAAGATTTTCGATCTGCTTCAGGTCGCCTTGAAGCTTGTTTATATTCAAAATGGAGCCTGACCTAGCACTGGTGACATCTTTGATTTTTGAATCATCGAACTTTTTGTTACCTTTAATTCTGATGTTGCGAATGGTTTCGTTTTCAACAACTCGAAAAGTCAAGACCTTGCCTTCTGGAGTGCTGGAGGCCTCTACGCGAACATCACCAAAATACCCCATTTTATAAATTGACTTCAGATCATCCTGGATATGCTTTGCCAGATAGATATCTCCCTTCTTGGTTTTCATTATTCTTTTGATCGCCTCAGATTCTATCCGCTTGTTCCCTGTGATGATGACCTCCGCAACTTTTTCCCGTCTATATATCTTCATCCCAAGGTCTCTGGCCAGCCTTTGAACAGAATCGAGCAAAGTCTCAAGGCCCTCCCCTGCCACATAAACGGACTCTGGAGGAGCATCCCCATCTGATTCCATGGCCTTGACATCCAAACTGAAGCGTTTACCAATCTTGGTAAAACTCCCCCATATCACAACATCAGCTCCCACGCGGAGCCCAAATGTCCGCAAACGGTTTAGGCCGCCTTCCTCGGTACCCGGCACTCCTTCAATTGGTTCGCCAGGCTCCACGACCACAACTCCTTCGTCTTTTAGTTGTTTTTCAACAAGATCCCGGATCTGCCCACTTAAGTAGTCCAACCTTTCAGGAGCATGAACTTCGAACGGCAGGACAACAACACGAACCTCCTCCTGAGCTATTGCGCTGGTTCCACAAAACAGTAGTATTGACACAAACAATAACCACTTGAACATCCACACCTCAACTTGGTTCGCCCCGCTCATAATTGGAGTGTTGGTATACTGGAATACTGGAGTGATGGGTTTACCAATACTCCAATACTCCATGATTCCATTTAATCTACTGGCAATACTTTGCCGTCTATTAGTGTCACCCTGCGGGATAACTTTTTAGCTAACTTAGTGTTGTGAGTGACCACCACCGCTGTAATGCCATCGTCGCGGTTCAATGTGATTAAAAGATCATGTATTGACTCGGCAGTCCTGGCATCCAGATTTCCTGTAGGCTCATCCGCCAATAGGATCGATGGTTTCAATACCAGGGATCTTGCCACAGCCACTCTTTGCTGCTCTCCCCCTGACAGCTCCCCAACATGGTGCCTAAGGCGATCGCCCAAGCCCACCCGAGTTAGGATAGCCTCGGCCCGCTCACAAGCCTCTTTGGTATTCATACCTTTAATCAAGGCAGGCATCAGGGTATTTTCCAGGGCATTGAATTCCGGCAGCAGGTGGTGAAATTGAAATACAAAGCCAATGGTCTGATTGCGAAAAGAGGCAAGCTTTTGCTCATCGTAAGTGAAAACGCTTTCTCCCTGATAAAGGACCTCGCCATGGTCCGGTCGTTCTAAAGTACCCAGAACATGGAGAAGGGTTGACTTACCCACACCTGAAGCCCCCACAATAGCTACCATCTCACCCTTGTAAATGTTCAGATCCACTCCGCGCAACACGTCAACACGGTTACCATTGGTAGTAAAAGATTTCCGGACATCTGTGACACTTATTAATGGCTGCTGGCTATTCATACCTGATGGCTGCGGCAGGGTCCAATCTGGACGCCTGGTAGGAAGGATAAAGCGTAGCCAAAAAGCTGATGGCTATGGCAGACAGGGCTATCAGAACCACGTCTACTACCTGCACCCTTACGGGAAGCGTGGAAATGTAGTAGACATCGCTGGGGAGTTTCACAAATTCATACCGCTTCAACAAAAAACAAAGCACGCTCCCTCCCATTAATCCGAGGATGGTACCAACAACGCCAATGACGAGACCGTCCAACATAAAAATCTTCATGATGCTTTTACTGCTGGCACCCATAGATTTGAATATGGCTATATCTTTGGTCTTCTCCATGACCATCATAATCAGGGTGCTGATGATATTGAAGGCGGCCACTAAAATAATTAAAACTAAGATTATAAACATCACGGTCTTTTCCAGTTTCAAGGCCGAGAAAAAATTTTTGTTCATTTGCATCCAGTCCTGTGTCCAAAAGGCAGGCCCCAGACAATCGAGAACAGACCTTGAGACCCCGTCAACTCCGTAAATGTCATCCACCTTAACCTCAATGCCATGAACCGATTGACCTAGTCTGAGGAGTTGCTGCGCCGACTCAACGGAAACGTAGGCAAAGGATGCGTCATAGTCGTACATTCCCGAATCAAAAAGACCCACGACCTTGAACTTCTTCATATGAGGTATGCGGCCTCCAATCGGCGTCAAGCTACCACCAAAGGGTGACACGATGTAGACTTCGTCTCCCGGATACGCCGCCAACAGCCTGGAAAGTTCCTTTCCCAGTATGATACCGGGTGGAACACCTTCGCCACTAAGAACCCGCAAATCAGTGTCCTTTACACTCTTTTCCAGGTCCACCACCCGTCCGGCCCTTGAAGGATCAATCCCTCTCAAAAGAGCCCCTGAAACGCCGGAACCATGACGGAGCATGACCTGGCTGTAAATATAGGGGGCTGTGGCTTTTACACCCTCCACAGCCTCAATTTTTTTCATGACCTCCTTATGATGGTCTATTTTACCAGAACGGCTCATCACCCTTATATGGGCATTTGCCCCCAATATCTTGGATTTAATGTCTGTCCCGAATCCGGTCATCACCGCGAGCACCACCATCATAGCCATTACTCCAAGCATAACCCCTGCGACGGAGATGACTGTGATAACCGAAATAAAAGCCTGCTTTCGTCTGGCCCGAAGATATCGAAGACCAACAAAGAGTTCAAATGACATGATTGGTGTCCCGTTGAGCCGGTTTGGCCGGTTTGGCCCGTTGAGCCGGTTTGTTAGTCACTGGTTACTCGATACTGGATACTCGTTTCAACTTCTTGTAAATCCGAAATCCGCATTCCGAAATCCGAAATCAAACACTATTGACCAGTCCTTTTAAGCTGCGGGAAAAGGATCACTTCACGAATAGAAGCCGCATTGGTCAGCAGCATGACAAAGCGGTCAATCCCAACACCCTCGCCTGCTGTAGGAGGCATGCCGTATTCAAGCGCCATAACGTAATCTTCATCCATATAGTGAGACTCCTGGTCACCAGCCTCTCGGTTTGCAACTTGTTCTAAAAAACGCCTTTTCTGGTCAACAGGATCGTTTAATTCCGAAAATCCGTTGGCAATCTCCCGTCCTCCAATAAAGAGCTCAAATCGCTCCGTGATGTTAGGGTCTGAACTGTTCCTCCTGGCAAGGGGTGAGATCTCCACAGGATAGTCTACAACAAACGTCGGTTCAATCAGCTTCGGTTCTACCAACACATCAAATAGCTTAGCCAGGATCTTCCCTACCCGTTTTGCTTTTCTAATTTCAATTCCCTGTGATCCGGCAAAATCGAGCAAACGCTCTCTATCGTCCAGTATAGAAGGGTCAATGCCGCCCAGGTCAATCAACGCATCTTTCAGCGTTAACCGACGCCATGGCCCGGTCATATCAATCGTGTTCTCCTGATACTTAAAGTGCGTCTCTCCCAAAACCTGCTGCGTCACAAATCCGAACATCTCCTCGGTAAAAGACATGAGATCTTTGTGGGTCGCATAGGCTTGATAAAACTCCAACATGGTAAACTCAGGATTGTGCTGGCTTGAAACCCCCTCGTTTCTAAAACTCCGATTAATCTCAAAGACCCGATCAAACCCCCCAATCACCAGTCGCTTCAGGTAAAGCTCCGGTGCAATCCGCAAAAAAAGACCCATCCCGAGGGCGTCGTGGAAGGTTTTGAAAGGGGTTGCCTCAGCCCCACCGGGTATGGGTTGCATCATGGGTGTCTCCACCTCCAAGAAACTCCTCTCCAGAAGAAAACTACGGAAGGCTTGAACGATATGAGCCCTCTTGATAAAAATATCCCGAACATTCGGGTTCATGACGAGATCAAGGTACCTTTGACGGTATCGTTTTTCCGGATCCCTTAATCCGTGGAATTTTTCCGGCAGTGGTCTGATTGCCTTGCAAAGGAGTCGGATCTCTTTGGCCAGAAGCGTCCACTCACCTGTCTTAGTCTGAAACACGACTCCCTTTATCCCGATAAAGTCGCCAACGTCAAATTGTTTGAACAAGGCATAGGGTTGCTGACCGATCTCGTCTTGTTTTACGTACGCTTGAAGCTGTCCGGTATAGTCCCTGAAATGGAGGAAGGCCGCCTTTCCAAAAGACCTGAGCCCCACGATGCGGCCTGCCATGGCAAACATGGCCGTACAGTCCACGGCACCTGCCCGCTGATCAATGTACTTTCTTACTACTTCAACCGTGTGTGATACCCTGAAGTCGTTGGGATAAAGATCAATATCCTCATCAGCCAACGCCCTTGCCTTCTCATGTCGCCGGCGGATTACTTCGCTTGTTTCGTCCATAGTGCCACACTCATAATTCAGAAATCGTTATTCGTTCACTTAAATCCAATCACGAAGGTACTAAAACACTAAAAAGGTGGTAGTTTCCTTTTCACGATTTGCGGTTACACGATTCAAGATTTGCGATTGAGCTAACGTATTTGCCCGGAGGTGTCAAGGTAAAAGGCCCGGCGGGTCTATTCTCTTGAGGTACAGCTTGAAGGTGCTCCCTTGGCCCTGCTGACTTTGAACATCCAGTCGCCCGTCGTAAGATTCCAGAAGCCTGTGGACAATAGAAAGTCCCAAGCCGGTTCCGTGGGCCTTGGTAGTAAAAAAGGGATTGAAGATTTTGCTGACAGTATCTTCCGACATGCCGCTGCCGGTGTCCTTCACAGTCACTTGAACCATATCTTCTACTATATTCAAGGATACTTGTATGGTTCCAGTCCCATCAATAGCCTGAGCAGCATTCAAAAATAAGTTCCACAGGATCTGGCGTGTATGCTTAGGGTCCATCTCCGTCCATACATCAGAAGCAAGGTCTTCAACCACGGTAATTCTGTCCTGGCAAAAACCATTTTTTTTGAAAAGCTCCAATGTGTCGCCAATGGCTGAACTCAGCTCCACAGGTTCTATTTCCTCGGGGCTGGGACGTGCAAACAAAAGGAAATCATTGGTCAAGGCGTTTAGCCGGTCGGTTTCCCTTAGCAGGATATCCATCAGTTTTCTGGCCACAGGGGTGTTGTTGACCTCTTTCTTAAGCAGCTGGGCTGAGCCGCTCATGGATGCCAGCGGATTCTTTATTTCATGGGCAATGCCGGCTGCCATCTCTCCAATGGCGGCCAGCTTCTCCACCCTCTTGACATGCTCCTCCATATTCTTGAACGCGGTTAAATCTTGAAAAATTAGCAAATCACCTATTGACCTTCCATCAGGCTCTTTCAATGAAGACATGGAAAAACCCAAATAACCTGGGGTCCCGTCTTTTTTCCTAAACTCCACATCATAACGGTATGGTTTTTTTTTGAGGGGGGCGTCTAGTGTGGCCACCCGCTTAACCGCATCGGGGAATATGCTTGACAAGGGGCTTTCCAGCACTTCTTCTCTACTATACCCGGTTATCATCTCGGCTGCTCGATTAAAGCTGGTTATAATACCGGTAGGGGTCAATGTAAGAAGTCCGCTATCCATACTGTGTACAATGCTGGCATTAATGGCCTCCAACTGTTCCAGGTCTTTTTGTTTCGCTTTAAGCTCTTTCTCCGTCCTGAGGGTCTGTTGGGCAAGCCAGCTGCTCAAAAAGGCAACCAAGAAGCAGGCCACCATAGTCATAATGATCTTGTAAAGCACATAGGACTCCTCGCATCCCTCTATACTCATGCTGGCCGGGGTATAAAACGGCTTCAAAATTCCGTAGTATTCCAGATCTATCATGACCCCGTACTGAATGCTGCAAAGGGTCGCCATAATCAGGCTCCCTCTTTTGTAAAGAAGAATACTGGCGTATACAATAACCACCAGGTAAAGGAAGGAGAAGACACTGGCAATGCTGCCGGTCACATAGATAAGAAAAGTGACAAACAGAGTGTCCAACCCGATTTGGACATACGCGAATCTGAGACTGGGCCCGAGTCGTTTAAAGACTATAACGTATATGAACGTGAGGGCATAGACGGATGCAATTAGGCCGTAAAGCACCAAGAGAGGGGGGTTGTCGTGGGATTCACGATACTTGAATTGAACCAGGATGCTTGAGCCGAGAAGAATGGTGACAAATACGACTCGCAAAAACATCAACCACTGGAGTCTTCCAGACAAGTATTCGTATGAGGCTTGTTCCTTAGAAGTAACTCCGGCCACCGTCCTAATCGCCGCCGACCATTCCGGCCATCTTGAAGATAGGCAAATACATGGCAATAACCAGCCCACCGATGACAACACCCAAAAAGACCATCATAAAGGGCTCAATCATTGCGGTCAGATTCGAAACTGCAGCATCTACCTCATCATCGTAAAAATCGGCTATCTTATCCAACATGGCATCCAGGGCTCCTGTAGATTCTCCCACTGCCACCATCTGACACACCATGGATGGAAACACCCCGCTCTCGGCCAGGGGGTCTGCCATCGTGCGCCCCTCGGTGATAGCCGATCGGACTTTGTAGATAGCCGCCTCGACGGTCTTATTGCCTGCCGTCTTTGCCACGATTTTCAGTGCCTCCAAGATAGGCACCCCGCTGCTAATCATGGTGCCCATGGTGCGAGTAAACTTGGCCACGGCGACCTTGCGCAAGAGGGGGCCGAAGACAGGCAGCTTGAGCATAACATCGTCCACCAATATACGTCCCTTTTCACTGGCATAAAACCGCTTGAATGCAAAAATAAAAACCACCACTGCGCCAATTATGTAATGGATATTGCCTTTGACAAAGTTACTCAGGCCCACCACAATTTGAGTGGCGGGTGGAAGGGCCCCCCCAAAGTCAGCAAACATCTGCTCAAAGACCGGGATTACAAAAACCAAGATAACGCCCACTACCAAAACGGCAATACAAAGGACAATAATAGGGTAGGTCATGGCTCCCTTGACCTGTTTCCTGAGTTTCATAGCCTTTTCCATGTAACTGGAAAGGCGCTCCAAAATTGTATCCAGGATGCCGCCCACTTCGCCTGCTGCAATCATATTAACAAACAGCTCGTCAAAAATTTTTGGGTATTTTCCCAAAGCATCTGCAAGGGTTGAGCCTTGTTCCACAGCGTCCTTGATCTCCTTCAAGGTTTTCTTAAAGGTTCTGTTCTCTTCCTGGGCCTGCAGAATATCAAGACTCTGAATCAGCGGGAGTCCGGCATCGATCATTGTTGAAAACTGCCTTGCGAACACCACAATATCCTTTGTTTGCACCTTGGGCTGCAAAAAGGCGACATTTTCAAAAAGATCCTTAGGCTTTTTCTTTATCTTCGTGGGTTTTATATGCATGCGACGCAGTTGCGCCCGCACTACACTCTCATCAAGGGCCTCTATTTCACCATTCTGGGTTGCCCCTTTCCTGTCTTCTCCTTTCCACACAAAGACCGCCATATTTCACCTCGCTGAATGATTCCACTGAGTTATACAATAAATTCAAAATATCATGAATGCTCCTCAAACACAATCGGAACTTCACTCTTGGCCAGTGTCCATCCAGAAACCTTATGCAAAAACCTGGCCACTCAGCAAATTCAATTCATGTAACACTTGAAACATTCATAAAAAGCTAAACTCTTACCAATTAAGAACTTAGCGCCCTTCGGGCGGACAGATGCTGGATGCTGGATGCTTGATACTGGATGTATCAATCCAGTTTCTATCTTTATCCAGTATCCAGTATCGTTTTGCTATACATAGCCCGTCCTATGCCCTTAAAATCC
>JAIWEZ010000006.1:0-20040 GCA_048631945.1 Gammaproteobacteria bacterium
GCGATTCATCGCTGCCATACCGGCAGTTCGGTCAGCTCACTGTTCGTGTAGCCGCGGAATTGTTAATTTAACAACAAAATCAAGGAGGAAGCTCATTGGAAGTATTTGATCTAAAAATCACTCAAAGAAATACCTTCGGCAAGGGCCCGGCCCGGGCACTCAGACGGGAAGGCCTTATCCCGGCCGTGCTCTACGGCCCAAAAAGAGACTCTGTGCCCCTTACCATCTCCCCGCTCGATCTGGATAAGATCTACAAGGATAGCGGAACTGAACGTGTCATTCTAAACCTTAAAATTGACAACGGCGGAACCCAGGACGTTACAGTGGTGGTAAAAGAGGTGCAGGCCGTTCCTGTGACGGGGCAATATCTTCATATTGATTTTTACGAAATATCTTTGAATGAAGAGATTGTGGTGAATGTGCCGGTCGAGGTCACAGGGAGGTCAAAGGGCGTTGAGCGCGGAGGCTTTTTGCAAGTGGTGCGCTATCAACTTGAGATATCCTGTATCCCTACAGACATGCCCGATAAGATCGAAGTCGATGTGACAAACCTCGACATAGGGGACTCCATTCACATTGGAGACCTTGACCTGGTGGGGGATAAGGTGAGGGTGTTAGCTGACACCGCCCTTACCGTGGTCACGGTTGTGCCGCCCACTGTGGAAGAAGAAGAGGTTCCTGAAGAGGAACTGGAAGAGGCTGAAGAGACTCCGGCCGAGGAGGACGAAGCTGGAGGAGAAACGGCCGATAAGTAGCGTTTAAATGCCGAAGAATCGGTTTCGCCTGATCGTTGGCCTGGGGAACCCCGGGGAAGAATACCGCCTGACCCGGCACAACATTGGGTTTATGGTCGTTGATCGGTTGGCCTACAAGCACCGCATATTGGTGGACAAACGGAAGTTTGGCGCCGTTTATGGTCTTGGGAGAGTGGACGGGCGTTCTGTGATCCTTGCCAAGCCCTTGACCTTTATGAATATGAGTGGGCCGGCAGTTCGGAACCTGGCCCATTTTTTCAAGGTGGATACAAAAGACCTCTTGGTGATTCACGATGACATAGACCTTGTGTTTGGAAAAATAAAGATCAAGCGAAAAGGAGGGGACGGAGGACATAATGGTCTTAAGTCTCTAATAGAAGCCATTGGGAACGGCACATTTGCCCGCGTTCGTATTGGCATTGGCCGTCCGGATACCAAGCAAGATGTGAAACGATACGTGCTGAACAAATTTGACGCACAACAGGAGACGGTTTTGGACGAAGTAATCACAATGGCACAAGGTGCCGTGGTGACAATCCTGTTGAAAGGCTTAACAGAGGGGATGAACCTTTTTAGCAGGAAGGAAGTCGGACTAAAGGGCCAAATACGAAAAAATGGGTTTTGAGTTGATTCTTGGGCGAAAAAATGGTATTGTTACTAAATATTGTACAAATTTAACGACTTCTATATCTTAATCTTAAAAAAACGGTTTTTCCCAAATGTTTAAAGTTGGAGACTTGGCAGTTTATCCGGCCCAGGGTGTCGGGCGCATCGAGGCGATTGAGACGCGAGAGATCTCAGGGCAAAAGCAAGATTATTATATCATGAAGATCCTCGAAAACAACATGACCATCATGATACCTGTAAATAACGTAGAGTCTGTAGGTGTGCGGGATATCATCGATAACGAGGAGGTAGCAAAAGTCTATGCTATCATGAAGAAAAGAGATATTCCGGCGGACAATCAGACCTGGAACCGTCGGTACCGTGAGTACATGGATAAGATCAAGACGGGATCAGTCTATGAGGTAGCGGAGGTACTCAGAGACCTGTACCTGTTGAAGGTAGATAAAGAGCTCTCTTTTGGTGAACGTAAAATGCTTGACACTGCACAAAGTCTTCTGCTCACAGAACTCTCCATTGCTAAGAAAACCGACGAAAACGCCATCATGTCCGATATAAAGGCTATATTCAACCTGGAATAATGCAGTCTCTCCGCCCTGACGGGCGGTGGGCCCCAGTAAGGAGGCGTGCCTGTTCCTAGTTTTACCGTGACTGAATCAGAGGCTGGTCACCGGCTTGATACGGTCATTGTTGCGCGCTTGTCCACCATCTCCCGCTCCCGCGCGAGCCGGTTAATTCATACCGGTCACATCACAGTCAATGGATTCATCAAGAAACCCGGATATCTAACCAAGCCCGGCGATGTTGTCCGATCTGAGATCCCTTCCCCAGAGCCCATCAAATGTAGGCCTGAGGCGATTCCCCTTTCTGTTCTACACGAAGACCGGGATGTGATCGTTTTGAACAAAGCTCCCGGGTTTGTGGTTCATCCTGGTGCCGGACACAATAGCAGGACCCTTGTGAATGCGTTGCTCTCTTACTGTCCGGATCTTGAAGGGATTGGCGGCAGTATTCGCCCAGGCATAGTCCATCGTCTTGATAAGGACACCTCTGGAACCCTGGTGGTGGCAAAAAACGACATGGCCCACCAGAGTCTAAGCCGCCAATTCAAGATGCGGGAGGTTCGCAAATTATACCTGGCTCTCGTTTACGGAGAGGTGAAGCTGCCGGCAGGGGTGATCGACTTTCCAATAGGGCGTCATCCAACAGATCGAAAGAAAATGTCTATTCGGAGCCCTCGGAGTCGTCCCACTGAGACTCGCTGGAAGGTCAGAGAGGCGTTTCCCGGCGTCACACTTCTTGAAGTCGATTTGAGGACCGGACGCACCCACCAAGTTCGTGTCCACTGCGCGGCCATAGGCCATCCAATAGTAGGAGACGCTACATACGGGGGCAAAAGAAGGTGGAAAGACCTTGCCCGAGGTCCTAAGCAAGATGTCCTTAGAGAAATACGCCGGCAGATGCTTCACGCATGGCAACTTAGCTTTGTGCATCCACGGACGGGTCAATCGATGAACTTTGAATCGCCTCTACCTAAGGATATGGCCTCAGTGTTAGACGCCATGCGCACCCTCCAGTGACCAGCAGGCCGGACACTGACAACCTGCAACCCGCAAGCCCTTTTTCTTGATTCTGAGCCCTGTGTCTTCCCCCTTTTGCAAAGGGGGACAGAGGGGGATTTCTACGAAAGTCAAAAAAAATCCGCCAGCCCAATTTGGGCAGGCGGACTTTTTTTGATAATCACTATGTTGTTGCTGACTAAATATCCGGATTATAGCAGGTTAAACAGCATCGCATACAGCGGTTGGCCTCTTTCAGGGCTTCTTCTTCTGTAACCGTCAGGTCAACCTCAGCATAGGTATGGTTCCTTTCGTAAGATCCCGCCTCAAGCTCAGGTTGAGCAATGCGGCCTTTTTGCTGTACGCCCTCAATGCTTTCGAAGATCGTACCTGGTATGTGACCCTTCATGCGTCTTGAATCCACACGAAGTCTGGTCGGAGGAAGTGCCATATCCTCACCCATTAGATACTTGTGGATTCCTCTTGCGGCACGTCTTCCTGCTCCAACAGCCGCAACCAAAAGCCCTGGTGGTCCAGCACAGTCGCCGCTTGTGAATACGTAAGGGATGGTTGTTTGATGGGTATCTGTATCATTTACAATCGAGCCCCTATTGGTTTCAAGTCTTGAAGAGGCAGTTCCCTCTTCATCTGCAAAGGCAGAATTCGTGGTCTGGCCAATGGCCAGGACAAAATTGTCAATAGGCAACACCGTTTCAGAACCTTCAATCGCCACAGGGCTTCGCCGGCCGCTGGCATCAGGTTCCCCAAGTTCATTCTTTATATATTCGATTCCCGTGAGATTTCCCTCATCATCACTGACGAACTTTTTTGGCGTACACAAGGGGATGAATTGGATGCCCTCATGGTGACATGCCTCTACCTCCACCTTGTTTGCAGGCATATCTTTGACTTCCCGGCGGTAGAGGCAATAGACGTTCTCGGCGCCCAGGCGGATACTGGACCTCAAGCAATCCATAGCGACATTGCCGCCACCAATGACGGCCACGTTTTTTCCAATGGGATACGGGTCTCCCAGGCCCTGTTTTCTAAGAAAGACCGTGGCCGGGACAACCCCCTTGACCTTGTCTTCATCAGGTATCCTGGCAGAGGCATGATTCATGGCCCCAATAGTCATGAGAACCGCATCAAACCCGCCTCCCACAAGGGACTCAAGATTAAAATCAACGCCAAACTTCACCCCGGTCTTTACTTCAATACCGCCGAGACCAAGAATGCGATCAATATCTTGATAAAGGTTCTCTTTGGGAAGGCGGTATTGGGGAATACCATAGTAGATCATGCCTCCTAACTTGGGCAACCATTCAAAGATTTTTACCTTGTGGCCAAGGCGTCTCAAATAAAAGGCAGCAGTCAAACCACTGGGTCCGCCGCCCACAATGGCTACCTTGTATCCGGTATCAGGGGCCACGGGGATCTTGACCTGGGCGCCTTCATCGAACACCCAGTCTGAGCAAAAGCGCTTCAATTGATTGATGGAAACAGGATCATCAGCCAAGGCCCTGCGACAGGCATCCTCGCATGGATGAGGACAGACTCGGCCACATGAAAGTGGGAATGGATTGCGCTCCATGATCGTAAGGTAAGCCTTGTCGTATTCCTTGTTTTTAATATGGTTGATATATTTGGGAATGTTGATCTCCGCAGGGCAGGTCTGTCGGCACGGGGCCAGACGATCGGTAACAAGGTTCATATGTAGTATCCGGTCAGACGGCTTGCGCACCTGCATGATCCCCTTGGGGCATGCCTTTTCACAGGCCCCACAGCCTACGCACTTTTCCACGTCAACCACAGGATAACCATCAGGCCCAATCTTAAGGGCGTCAAACAGACATGCCTTCACACAACTCCCAAACCCGAGGCAACCCACATCGCAATCCTTGGCCCCCGCATAAAGCAGGTAGGCAGCCCGGCAATCGTTAACGCCCATATAAGAGAATTTCTCGGGTGCCCGGAATCCGCCCGTACAGGTATTCTCCGATGTGAGCGTCTCTGCCGCACCGGCCTCCATACCCAGAACTGCAGCCACCTTTGCTGCGCCATCGGCGCCCGCTACTATACAGGCGCCCACATCAGCTTTACCACTCACAATCGCCCCAGCACAGGCCCCGCAGCCGGTATACCCGCAACCACCGCAGTTGGCGCCTGCCAAACAGTCTGTGACCAGTGCAATGCGCGGATCCTCCCACACATAAAACACCTTGGAGGCAATCCCAAGCAATAGTCCGGCAACTGCCCCTAAACCCATCATGAGAAGTAATGCTTCTATCATTTTTTCCTCCTAATCCGTATAAACCGGAATTAAGGAATTGCGAATTAGAGAATTGAGGGTATCCATTCTAAATTTAATCTCTTAATTCCTCAATTCTTGAATCCCTAAATTTGTTTAAATCATCCCTTTGAAACCGAGAAACGAAAGGGACATAAATCCAGCCGTAACCAGGGCAATGGCAACATCCTGCAAAGGCCCGGGCACCCTTCCTATGGTAATCCGCTCGCGCAGGCCTGCAAACAGAATCAGGGCGAGGCCAAAACCGGCCGGGTAGGCCAAAGAGGAAACAAGCATTTCCAGAAAGTTGTACTCTTCCTTGATATTGATCAGACACACACCCATGACCGCACAGTTGGTCGTAATCAAGGGGAGGAAGATACCCAGCCCCGCATAAAGGGCCGGCATGCTCTTCTTCATGAAGATCTCCACAAACTGAACAAGCGCGGCGATCACCACGATGAATACGATAGTCCTTATATACTCAAGTCCCAACGGTTTTAAGAAAACCGCCTCGAAAATCCAGGTCACAATACCTGCTAAGGCAAGGACAAAGACCACGGCCATGGCCATACCCGTAGCATTGTCCATGCTTTTGGACGTGCCAAGAAAGGGACAGTTGCCCAGATATTGAATCAGCAATATGTTGTTGACCAGGATGGCGCCTACGGCCAGTAAGATATAATCTCCCATCGGAATTCTCCTTTTGTTATCCTTTTACTATTTCCCCACCAGGTTCATGAGAGCAAGAACCAAACCCAGGCAGACAAACGCACCAGGGGCCTCAACCATGAACGTAAAAGGCTGAAAGGACGGCCCGAATAGTTGAATGACAGTATCTGAGAATGGAATGGAGATGGTACCGGCACCAAAGGCCTCACGAATTCCGGCCAACGCACCCAGGGCAATCGTGAATCCCACTCCAATACCAAGACCGTCTGCTATGGATGCTACAGGGGGGTTCTTTGAGGCAAAGGCCTCGGCCCGGCCAAGGATAACACAGTTCACCACGATCAGAGGAATAAAGATACCGAGTTGCAGAAAAAGCGGATAGGCCACTGCCTGCATGACGAGTTCTACCACCACGACAAACGTAGCGATGATGATGATGAAACACGGCACCCTTACCTGGCTGGGTATAATGTTACGCAGCATAGAGACCAGGACATTCGAACACACAAGTACAAAGGTGGCTGCAACCCCCATCCCGACGCCATTTGCCACTGTCTTGGTGACCGCCAACACCGGACAAAGCCCGAGGACAAGCCTGAAAGGCGGAATCTCTTCCCATAACCCCTTGGTAAATTCTTGGACAATTGTTTTGGCCATTATTCTTCTCCCTATTTAGTGTCTATCCAGAAACGGCATCTTTTGTCCCAATACTGCGTTCTCCGCAGGTTTCTATCCTCGACGTAGCACTGCTACGACTGCGGTAGAAACCTTTGTGCGGCCTTGTCTTGTGAGAAAATTTACCATTTCTGGATGGACCCTATTGAGCAAAAGCCTTGGCTTGCTCTATGATTTGTGGCTTCAGTTTGCTATAAAATCCCGAGCTGTCCGTAACACCCTGGCACACACCTTGGGATGTTATCGTAGCGCCTGATACCGCATCTATCTGCCCCCCGTCCGATTTAACCTTGAAAGGCTCGGTGATGGACAAACCCTTGAACTGGGCCCTGAAGGACGGATCGTCTTTCGCCCTTGAACCCAAACCCGGGGTCTCAGCGTGGGTGGTGACACCCATACCCAATAATTCATCCGTCTCAAGGTTGACGCCCACCATGACGCCAATGTCTCCCCCAAAACCCTTGCCAAAGGATTCAAAGACGACAGTGTTGGCCTTGCCATCGAATACCCCGACATAGAAGCCCCTCTCTTTTTCACCATCCTTGATCTTGAATCGATCCACAAGCGGATCATTGCTGCATCCTTCCAGGATCTCTAAGATGGCGGGCCCTTTTACAAACTTGAGCTGCTGGTACTCGATTTGTGCCGCAGTCCCCGATTTAACACCCGCCAGCAACGCACCGCCACAGGCCGCCATAACGGCAAGAACCACGATCATCCTTATAATATCACGCATTTTCTACCACCTTTCCAATCGCTTTGGGTCTGATCTTGTCCAGAAGTGGATTGCAAAGATTCATGAGGAGAACAGCGAAAACAACCCCATCCACATAGGCCCCGATATTTCTGATGAGCACTGTCATCATCCCGGCCATGGCCCCGAAAATAAGCATGGGAATAAAGTTGGCCGGAGATGAAGAGTCTTCGGGTACCAGGAAAAAGGCTGCGATCAAGGTGTATCCAGTAAATATGTGGAAGAGTGGACCGGCATATTTGGCAGAATCGGACAGGTTGAACAGGAGGGCGGTAATGAACACCCCTGCCAAAAAGGAAAGGGAGATCTCCCATCGCATATGTCCCCTTAACATAAGGTAGAGTCCACCTACAATCAGTCCCAGGCCGAAGGTGGATCCGATGGCCCCTGCCTGTCTACCCATAAAGAGATCGCCCAGGCCAAATTTGCTAATGGCATCCGGGCCAAAAGCCTTCAAATCGGCCAGTGGATAAGTCATGACAAAACCCAGATCATAATGGCGAAGGGATTCGTTAAAATCAAAGATCCCCGTGAATGAAATAACGAGCATGGCCAGGGCGAGAAGGGGGGGATTCAAGGGATTAAACCCGATCCCACCGAAAATCTGTTTTGCCACGATAATGGCAATTAACGTCCCCAGAGCAATAACCCACCAGGGAGCGGTAGCCGGCATGAGCATGCCCAGCAGGAGCCCGGTGACCGCAGCGCTTCCGTCGCCAATGGAAGCAGGCTTTTTCAAGATCAGATTCCAGACGACTTCCCAGATCATGGCACAGGCCATTGCAAAGGCAATTACCCCGAGAGCCGGTGCGCCATACTGGCTAATGCCCATCAACACGGCAGGAAGTGCGGCAATCATAATATGGTAATTCTTTGTCGATATCTTACTGCCGTCGTGCCAATAAGGCGCATGGGCCACGACAAGTTTCTTTTGACTACTCATTGGCTGCCTCCGCAGTTTCGATCAGGCTAAGTTCATATTTTCCTAACTTAATATACTGAAAAATCGGAATTCTGGACACACACACATAAGAACACAACCCACACTCAATGCAGCAATGAAGGTCATACATAGCTGCGGCATCCTCGTAAAGGCGAGCCTCCAGGAACCTGACGAGCATGTTCACCGGAATCTTGACCGGACAGATCCTGATACATTCACCGCAATTGATGCACGGATAATCCGTGGTCTGGGCGCTATCGACGTCATCCTGAACCACGATACCATCTGTGTCGGGCTCCAGTCCCAGGTCTTCGGAATAGGTGGCCGCTCCCCTCATGGGGCCGCCCAGGATGAGACGATCCTGATCGTTCAGGGAGACATTGCAGGCTTGAAGCACATCCTTTATCGGGGTGCCGATTCGAGCTCTCACATTAGTGGTGCTTCCGTCTTTACCAGCTACCGTGACGACCTTGGTAACGCAGAGCCTGCCGGTCTCAAACGCTGTCCCTAATGCTGCCACGGCTTCTGCATTAATAAAGAAAACCCCCTCATCCTCCACTGTATCACCGGCAGATACCACCTGGCCTAGCACGTCCTTCATAATCATATGAGGGAGGCTGTTCGGGTAGGTGGCCCTTACCACTTTCACTTCTGCGCCTGTAGTATTGGCCTGTTGAACCAGATTTTCCGGCACTGCAATAATAATCCGGTCTGCTTCCGTCATCTGTTTAAGGGCGTCAATACCGCTTTTGATGCCGGCCGCCTCGTTTTGGACCACACACTGGTTTGCTGTAAGGAGTAAATCCTGATCCATCCCGGCGATGACGATGGTTCGCAAGGTATTTTCGGGATCAGCAAAGGCCTTGAAGGAAGGGCTGCCGGGTGCGTATTCAAAAAACTTAAGGCCTGTATCAAGGGTTGGGGTCTTATTGAAGCTATCATCCCATTCGTCTTGGCTGCCGGCGTCGATGGTGATAGCCGTATATCGTTGCCCAAGGGTTCCTACATGTGGGACCATGGCCGATATGGTGCCGGTAACCGATGAGATAACATACTCATCACTGTCTGGAGCTGCAGAAAGTCGTTGCCCGGTCTTGACCGCATCACCGACTTTGAGCGCACTCGCACGCCCTCCGTTTTCGGGCTCTTTCAACAACAGGATTACCTTGCTTGGAACCGGAAGATCTCGGATCTGATCCGGTATCAGGTTGTACTGTAACCTCGGCTTCACCAAACCTATAAATGATTTTTTTATCATAAGCTCAACCCTTTGTTTTAGAATTCCATTAGCAGCTTGCTACATAATATGACAAGCGGCACACTCAACCGGACCGGCCCCGCTGTCCTCATGGCAGCCTTTGCAATTGGTGTGCAGGGCATCACCCCTCTTGGGATCGCTGTCCGGGCCATGACAATCCTCCCCACTACACGACTGAGATTCATCCTGTTCTTCGTGATGGCAATCATCGCACGCAATACCATAGCCCGCGTCGTCCGTGTGTGTCTTGTGATCAAACAGAATTTTTCCCGCAGTGCTCTTCATCATGAGCCTTACGGGTTCTTCGGGTGTTTTTTGCGGGAATGCCGCGTAGCAGACGACACCCACAACGAGCAAGATTGCCGCAAGGGCAAATGCCAATGCTTGTCCATTCTTTGAGCTCATTTTTTCTCACATTCCTTTCGCTGAACCTGACTTGTTGAAAGGGTGGATTTCCACAAGATTTGTAAACTTAGGGGGTAATCGCGTCTGGCTAGATAATGTGCAATCGGTGTGAGATACAGCATATGTACCTTTTCTCCGCAACGTGTTTGAAATAATGAACAGGAGCCAAAAACACGATATAAGGTTGGCCCCCCTATATGACAACAACCGACTAATGTCAAGAAGAAATTTGCTACAACGTAGTGACTTATTTGTTGATTGTCACAGGCAGTCGTGATGCCTGATTTGCCTGCCGATCGGAAACGATAGTTGGTCCAAGGATTTTGGTGTGGGCCTAAGACCTTCCCGTCCCTCCTGTTCTATATTAATGGTAGGGCTGGTTTCAAGTTCTTGGTTTTGGTTTTGCTGCTTGCAAAATGGTTTTACGATCAAGTCGTTTCTTCAGGCAACCCGCGTCCGGAAAAAGCCCTTGACAAATTTAGTTAGAGGCGGTATGGGGAGAGTCTCTTAATGCCATTTCCATATTGATCTTGATTGATTTGCTGCACCCAAGCAGAAGAATCTCTCAACAAGTTTAGAGCCTTGCAGCGCAGCTTAGAGCTTACTTTTTCAGAACATCATAAGTAATAAGCAAAGCAAGACTCTTTTTTATGGTCGGTATGGTCTATTATCGCTAAATCGTCAGGTAATGTTTAGGAGTTTGCCGTTTTACAATTTTTTTACAACCCAGTGCTTGGCATTGGGGGGACAGGAGGTTCGATATGGCAAGTGGTAAAGACGTCGTCGGATCCGTATTGATTGCGGGCGGGGGCATTGTCGGAATGCAGGCAGCCCTCGATTTAGCTGACTCAGGTTTTTATGTTCACCTGGTGGAAAGGTCCCCGGGAATCGGCGGTATCATGGCCCAACTCGATAAGACCTTTCCTACCAATGAGTGCGCTATGTGAATCATCTCCCCCAAGCTGGTCGAGGTCGGCCGGCACACCAACATCAGCCTCATCACCCTTGCTGACGTAGACAGCATCAGCGGTGAGCAAGGAAACTTCCAGGTCAAGGTTATCAAGCATCCACGGTATGTCGATGAAGACAAGTGCGTGGGATGCGGTATCTGCGCTCAAAAGTGTCCAAAGAAGGTAAAGAATGAGTTTAACCTGGGCATGGACAAACGCAAGGCCATTTATGTCCCCTTTGCCCAGACAGTGCCCTTGAAGTACACCATTGACAGAAAGGCCTGCATATACTTCAAATCGGTAGATGCGGGCAAAAAGGGCAAATGTAATGCCTGCGCAAAATTTTGCGAAAACGACGCTATTGATTTCGAGCAGAAGGAAACGATCCTCGATCTTAACGTCGGTTCTGTCATCCTTGCACCGGGCTTTCAGGCCTTTGATCCCTCAAAGTATGAGGCCTACCATTACACCAATTTCAAGAACGTGGTGAGCAGCATGGATTTTGAGCGAATACTCGCTGCCACAGGCCCAACAGAAGGCCACCTGGTTCGCCCCTCTGACAAAGAAGAGCCCAAATCGATTGCCTGGTTCCAGTGCGTCGGTTCAAGAGATGTCAATAGGTGCGACAATGCCTATTGCTCCTCGGTCTGCTGCATGTATGCGGTCAAAGAGGCCATGATTGCAATGGAACATGCCCATAATCCTTTGGATGCCGCCATCTTCTATATGGACATGCGCACCTATGGCAAGGATTTTGAAAAATATTACAACCGCGCCAAAGACGATATGGGCATGCGCTTTATCCGGTGCAGGGTCCACAGCGTGGAAGAGAATGAGGACAAGAGCCTTAAGATTCGCTATGTGGACGAACAAGGCAATATCAAGTTTGAGAATTTTGACATGATCGTCCTTTCCGTGGGCATTGAGTCGTCGGCAACCGCCATCGAGTTGGGAAACAAGATGGGCATTGAGCTGGATAAATATAACTTTGCCAAGACGAGTGATTTTACGCCTGTTGCCACATCAAAGCCGGGTATCTATGTGGCGGGCTGTTTCCAGGGGCCAAAAGATATCCCCTATTCGGTCATGGAAGCAAGCGCTGCGGCCGCGGCCGCATCCACAGACCTGGCAGCGGCCCGGGGGCAGTTGAAGAAAATCAAGGAATTTCCGCCTGAACGGGATGTCTCAGCAGAAGAAACGCGCATGGGTGTCTTTGTTTGTAACTGCGGCATCAATATCGGGGCCGTAGTGAATGTGCACGAGGTAGCCGAGCATGCCAAGACCCTGCCGAATGTTGCATACGTGCAGGAAAACCTCTTTAGCTGTTCTCAGGACGCCCAGGAGCAACTGGCAGAGATGATCAAGGAACACAATCTAAACCGGGTTGTGGTGGCAGCGTGCTCACCCCGAACCCACGAGCCCCTCTTTCAAGAAACCATGTCGAATGCTGGTATCAACAAGCACCTCTTTGAAATGGCCAATATACGCGATCAAGACTCATGGGTCCACAGTGCAGATCATGATGCAGCCACTGAAAAGGCCAAGGACCTCGTGGCCATGGGTGTGGCCAAGGCCAACTTACGGGTGGCCCTTGAGCCGATTGAGGTGCCCCTGACCAAATCTACCATGGTCCTGGGAGGCGGACCAGCCGGCATGACCGCCGCTTTGACCATTGCCGACCAGGGTTTCAAGGTCTATCTGGTGGAAAAGAAGGACGTTCTTGGCGGACACGGCCTGAAGATGCGAAAGACCTTTTCCGGTGAGCCGGTCAAGCCTTACCTTGATGATATCGTAAAACGAGTCAATGACCATGAAAACATCGAGGTCCACTTAGGGGCTGAGCTGAAGATGGTCAGTGGGTTTATCGGGAACTTCCACACGGACTTGACCACAGGGGGTTCGTTTGACCATGGCACGGTCGTCATTGCCATGGGTGCTGATTCGACCAAGGTCAAGGAATATCTCTACGGTGAAAACCCGAATGTCATGAAGTGGTTTGATCTGGACAAAAAGATCGAGGAAGACCCGGATTCCATAAAGCAGGCAAAATGCGCTGTTGCCATCCACTGCGTGGGCTCCAGGGAGCCGGACAGACCTTATTGCAGCAAGATCTGCTGTACCCACGCTATTGAGAGCGCTATTGATCTTAAGGAAATAAATCCCGATCTTGATGTATATTTGCTCTACCGTGATATCAGGACCTATGGCAGGCTTGAAGAACTGTATCAAAAGGCCAGGTCCATGGGCATCCTCTTTATCCGTTACGACCTGGACAGCAAACCCAAGGTAGAAGAGGTTGACGGCAAGCTCCAGGTCACGGTTACGGATCATATCCTGGGGCGGCCCATTGTCGTCTCTCCAGATTTTATCACCCTTTATACGGCGATTGCACCGAAGGGGACCGAAAAGATAGCCAATATGTTAAAGGTCACCCTGAACCAGGAGAAGTTCTTCCTGGAAGCCCACATGAAACTGCGACCCGTAGAATTTTCCACGGACGGGATGTTTGTGTGCGGCATCGCCCATTACCCCAAACCTCTTGATGAGTGCATTGCCCAGGCCCAGGCCGCTGCATCCCGTGCCGTCACGGTGCTGGCACAGGACAAGGTCATTATTGAACCGATTGTGGCGGCCTTTATAGACAAAGAGGCTTGCAGGGGTTGCGGTCTTTGTGTAGCCCTTTGCCCATACGGCGCTTTGGATCTGGAAGATACTTCTGAGGGTCGCAAGGTGCAGTTGATCTCCGCCTCGTGCAAGGGGTGCGGGATCTGTGCGGCCACCTGTTATCGTCATGCCATCAGCATCAATGCTTTTAATGATAATCAGATAGAGGCGCAAATGCACGCGTTCTTAAATAAGTAAGGAGGTGGACCCATGGTAGATTTCCATCCAAAGATTTTGACATTCTGCTGCACGTGGTGAGGCTACTCGGCAGCTGACCTCGCTGGCGTGTCCAGGATGCAATATCCACCCGATATCAGAGTAATTCGGGTAATGTGTACAGGTAGGGTTGACCCGGCCCTCGTGGCCGATGCCTTTGTGAACGGGGCCGATGGTATTTTGGTGCTTGGTTGCTACTTCGGCGATTGCCATTATATCACGGGCAATTACATGGCCAAGACCAAGCTTGATATGGCAACGGAGATGCTTGCCTATGCAGGACTCAACCCCATAAGGCTACAGTTCCGAAATCTGTCCTCGGCAGAGGGCGCAAGATTTGCCAAGCACAACACGGAGTTTGTGGAGCAGATCAAAGAGATCGGGCCCCTGGGTACAGGGGACAAGATCGGAATGCCCGAACTCAAGGAACAGCTTCAGATTGCCCAAAAGGCCTTGGCAGGGCCAAAACTACGATGGGTTGTGGGCAAGAAGCCCGTATTTATTGATGATGACAAGGGCAACAAGTACGGAGAGGTATTTACGCAGCATGAGATTGACCGGACATTAAGCGGAATCGTGATAGATGAGATGGCCACACAGTCGATCATGGCGGCCCTTCAGAAGAAGCCGGCTGCAGTAAAAGACCTGGCCAAGGAGTTGGAGATCCCGGCTCCGGATACTCTCAAATATGTCCTGGCCTTGAAGCGCAGGGGTTTTGTAGAACTCGATGGTGTGGAGGGTACGTCCCCCATCTACAAATACAAAGAAGCACAAAGTTAAAGAGGGGAGGTGCTGAGGTGGCTGATAAGAAAGTTTTAGTCATGGGTGGAGGTGCTGCCGGGATCAAGGCGGCTTTGTCTGAGGCTGCTGTCGGCAATAAAGTCTACCTGGCAGAGCATTTCCCCAGTGTAGGCGGGGAGCGGATTCCTCAAGACAGGATCATTGCAGACGGCGATGCCTTTACAGTGCCTGATGTGGCGGCAATAAAGAAAAATGAGAACATTGAGTTTCTCAGTAATGCCGATGTACAGTCTCTTGTTGGTGAAAACGGCCAGTACAAGGCAAAGATTCATTGCCGCACGGCGCGGGTTGACATGGAGAAATGCGATGATTGCGGCGAATGTATCAAGGTATGCCCGATCCATATGTACGATGACTACAATGAGGGCATAGAATGGCGTACAGCCGTAGACTTTTTCAATTCAGGTTCCGGCAATTACAATATCTTCAAAGAGGATATGCCGGTTTGCCAGAGGACCTGTCCGATCAACCTAGATATTCGTACTTACGTAGGCTACATTGCGGATGGAAAGCATGCTGAATCTTTGGCCACCATCCGAAAGAAACTTCCCTTTCCGCTCAGCGTCGGGCGTATATGTCCTCATCCGTGCGAGGAAGAGTGCAATCGTCAGTATAAGGATGAGTCGATAAGCATTTGTTTTCTGAAGCGATTTGCGGGCGACTATGAGATAAACAACAATATTGAGCCCAGGATTCATGTCCCTGAAGAAAAGTATTCCGAGAAGATTGCCATTCTTGGTGCGGGCCCCAGCGGGCTGACCTGCGCGTATCACCTGGCACTGTTTGGATACGAGAACATCACGGTCTATGAGGCCCTGCCTGAGCCGGGCGGAATGTTCCGCGTGGGGATTCCGGAATACAGGCTTCCTGTACACATCTTGGCCAAGGATATTGAGTTCATCACAAAACACGGCGTAGAGATCAAGTGCGGGGTTCGTATTGGTCAAGACATCAGCTTTGATGAGATCAAAGCAAACCATGATGCCGTGCTCATTGCCATTGGCGCCCACAAGGGTACGAGCATCAGGCTCAAGAACGAAGACGCTGAGGGTGTCTTTGATGGGATCAAGCTCTTAAAGGATGCGAATCTCGGCGATGAGTTCCCTATTACCAAGGGTAAGGCGATCGTGATAGGAGGCGGTAATGTGGCCATGGATGTTACCAGAACCGCCCTCCGTGTAGGCTTTGACGAGGTCAACCTGCTATACCGTCGAACCCGCAAGGAATTGCCTGCAAGCCCGTGGGAAGTGGACGCAGCCGAGGAAGAAGGCGTTAAGTTTAATTTTCTTACTGCCCCCCAGGAGGTTGTTGTTAAGGATGGCAAGGCCGTGGGCGTACAATGCCTGAAGATGGAACTTGGTGAACCTGATGCGAGCGGCAGGCGCAAGCCCATGCCCGTTGAAGGCTCTGAGTTTGTCATGGACGCTGACGCCATCTTTGGAGCCATTGGTCAGGTCACGGACAACAGCCTGGTGGATGAAAAATATGGCTTTACCTTTGGCAGAAAGCTCAATTTTGAGGTAAATCCCGAGACCTTTGAAACGAATGTGGAAGGAGTATACGCTTCAGGCGATGCTGCTACAGGCGCAAACATTGCGGTTCGGGCATGTGCGGGCGGCATGAAGGCAGCAGAATCCATTCACAAATATCTGAGAGGGAAGTAACTTTTTCCCCTCACCCAAACCCTCTCCCCCACGTGGGAGAGGACAGGGTGAGGGGGCGCCAAACCTCAAGTTAATGAGTTACAGAGGAGAGAGGTAAAATGTATATATACGAGAAAAAAGGAAGATACATCATCGACTTTCAGGATATTCCGGCCGCGCGGGCGAAGATGCCGGAGATCCATGTACCGGAGAGACAGGGCAACTTCGAAGAGGTTGAGACCGGCTTCCCGGAAGAGATGGCTGTTGCCGAGGCCAAGCGGTGCCTGAGCTGCCGGCGGTGCCTGGGGTGTGCCCTGTGCTGGGCCGAGTGTAAGCCCGAGGCGATCAACTTTGATCTGCCGGACCAGGATTTTGACCTGGATGTAGACAAGGTCATCCTCACCTCAGGTATGCAGCGTAAGATTGTGCCCATTGCCGGCAATGTCAGCAACAAGCACATGAACGTGGTTACCGATCTCCAGGTGGAGCGTATGCTGGCAGATACTGGGCCGAGCAACGGGCTGATTCTCCGGCCCCAGGATGGCGAGGTCCCGAAAAAGATCGCCTTTGTGCAGACCTTTGGAGCCGAAAATGACAGCGTCCGGGATGCGACCTTGATCTTTGGGGTCAACGAGGCCATCTTGGCCCAGAAGAAAATTGAAGGGGTTGATATCAGCTTCATTTCTCCTGCTATGGACGCTTTTAAAGAAAGTGCCGGGGGCGACCTGGACAAGGTCTCCGGCGTCAATTTCATCAACGGCACAGTGGTTGAGGCGGCCGAGGCGGGAGAGAGCAAGGACATTGAGGTCAAGTATGACGCGGGTGGGAGTGAAAAGACCGAGACCTTTGATCTTGTTGTACTTCTGACCCAGCCTGAACTGCCGCCCAGCATTCAAGATGCAGCAAAGATGGTGGGCGTTGAAGTGAACTATGTTAGCTTCCAGGGCAAGGCGGGTGAGATGGTTGAAACAGACAAGCCCGGTGTTGTCTTGGCCCAGAATGTGTAAATAGATGACTTTTCCAAAAACCGTTAATGCCCTAGGAGGAATTTAATGGAAGCTTTAGATCTAACTAATCGACCAAAGAGCAAGTTGGCACTGAAGCCCGAATGGGCAGATGTGTGCTTTACCTGCGGAACCTGTGCCAGCGGCTGCCCGGTGACAGGCGTAGACGGCTGGGACCCGAGAAAGGCAGTCCGCGCCGCGCTTTTGGGTCTGGAACAGGAGCTGATTGACTCCCGATGGCCTTGGATCTGTACCATCTGCGGCCGGTGTGAGTACATGTGCCCCCAGGGGGTTAACTTGATGGCGCTTATCAGGTACGCACGCACGCTCCGTGAGCGCGACAAGGTTCCCGGTGTTCTCCACAAAGGGGTGGCCATGTGCCTGGAAAGGGGGAACAACCTTGGCATTCCCGAAACCGACTACCTGTTCCTTCTGGCTGATCTGAGCAAGGAGATGGAAGAAGGAACCGTCGAAACTGAACACGGTGAGGAATATCCTCCCTATCCGGGGTTTTATTGCCCTGTCGACAAGGAAGGGGCCAATATCATTGTCACCATCAACTCCAAGGAGCCCATGGGCGAGCCGGAAGACATGATGTTCTGGTGGCGGATCTTTTATGCAGCCAAAGAGAGCTGGACCGTGCCCAAGCAAAACTGGGAAGGGGTACTTTGGGGGCTCTTCACCGGCGATGACGATGCATTAAAAGAACAGTGCCGGCGTATTATTGAGAATGCCAGAAAGGTAGGTGCCAAGACA
This sequence comes from Gammaproteobacteria bacterium, assembly GCA_048631945.1. Classification (GTDB taxonomy): domain Bacteria; phylum Desulfobacterota; class Desulfobacteria; order Desulfobacterales. The sequence continues at coordinate 17,967 of JAIWEZ010000006.1, forward strand.
ATCCTATATCCGGAATGAGGCCACGCCTACTTTGCGACCCGGTTGGGTTTCACGAAATATTTTCCAGAGGTTTTCAAGGAATTCAGATGCATGAGTGTCTTTGAGCTTTTAAAAGAATACATTGAAACGGGCAGGATCAAGCTCGACAAGTCCAAGTATGAGGGCAAGAAAATAACCATCCACGATCCGTGCAACTATCACAGGAAGTCATTTATGTCGTTTGGGCAGCACTTCCTGGATGAATGTCGCTGGGTAACTGCGCAGTGCTGCCCGGAAATCGTAGAGATGGAGCCCCATGGGATGAACGGGCTCTGCTGTGGCGCAGGCGGCGGGGCCTGGGCCAGTCCTTATGAGAAAGAACGGCTCGACTACGGCAAGTGGAAGGCAGACCAGATCAAGGCGACAGGTACCGATCTGATATGCGCCCCCTGCCACAACTGCCGGGACCAGATCATGAAGGCCCTTACCAAGGAGTTTGATCTTCCCCAGAGGACCTACTATATCTGGGAGCTGGTATCAGACTGCGTGATCATGGAACCGTGGAGTGAGGAAGAGGTCAAGAAGTCTCACGAAGAACGGGATAAGCAGTACGAAAGGGACGATATCGACCTGGATGAAGAATACTAGATCTGACCTGCTCGCTAGTGCAGGATAGATATAGGAACAGTAAAAGGGATGCTGGGTTTTCCAGCATCCCTTTTTTATTTCACTCACCTTTGCCGGAATGCCCCGCAACCCCCTCCGGCCGTAGGCTGTAATCCTAAATCCGGCGAATTCTCTTAGTCCTTCGATTCATAAATTCGATGACGAATTTATTTAGACTTCGGCTGAGCTCCCTTCGGGTCTGAGCCTCAGGGTCGAAGACAGTCGAAGCCCTCAGGACTTAGTGCTGCCTTCGGTCATGAGCTCCCTTCGGTCTGAGCTACATTCGGCCTGAGCTCATGTCGAAGGCAGGGTCGAAGACAGGCCGAATGGAGTGAGCATTTCTTCCAATGTAATTTGTCAAAATACGTGACCGTATTTGCGAATCGAAGCACTAAGGAGCAACTAGCGTGGCTCCATATTCTCCTGAACAGAGCATATGTCGGTTTTGGCGTTGACAAAAGCGGGGCGGGTTGCTACGTAACCACGCTTAACAAGAAGAAGGGGGGTGACAGATACGAAAAAGATAACAGGATTCATCGTTTTCATTGCGATAACCATGTCAGGTGTTTCATTTGCAGACACTTATCATTGGAGGTTAAGTGCAGGCAGGTCGGCTTTGGAAGGCAGATTTGATGTCACGCGGGATATTGACCAGGGCTTACTAACAGCCGGAGTCGGTGCCGTGTACCGCAACAACAGTGATGATTACAAGATAGCCGATGTAAAATTAACCTTGGGAAATGAGATATTTGTCCCTGGATTGAGATGTGATTTGGGCTTTAAGGGTTTGTTGGGAGATGTGGAAAAGGATCACAGGGATGGTGATCTCATGGCCATAGGCTTTCTGCTTTCAGCAGCGTATGAGACTCCCAGAAACATTTCACCCATACCCGTGAAGATTTCAGTAGCTGTGTGTGCTTCTCCTGAGCCACTTTGTTTCTTGGATTCGGAGAGATACCTGGAAATAGGAACTAATCTTAGTGTTTACATTATAGAAAACGGAGCGATTGTCCTTGGATACAAATACTTCAAGGTTCGTATTGATGACGATCCAGGACATTGGAATATGTCGGATGACGTTGTTTTTATTGGTTTTCAACTAAAACTCTAAAACCGCAGGGCGACTATCCTTCCCCCTCGTAAAGCTTTTCACAACATATAATTGCGCTTGTAAGTGACTGAAATCAGGCAAAGTTGATATATTCTCCTGTCGACAAAATCTTGTGAGGTGGTTTCAGTTGGTTTCGGCCTGAACTTAGCGCCCTTCGGGCGGACAGATGCTGGATGCTTGATACTGGATACTGGATGTATCAATCCAGTTTCTATTTTTATCCAGCATCAAGTATCCAGTATCGTTTTGCTATACATAGCCCGTCCTATGCCCCTAAAATCCTTAGGTAAAAAAAGGAAATTCCTATACTATCAAAAT
>JAIWEZ010000007.1:0-19800 GCA_048631945.1 Gammaproteobacteria bacterium
GAACAAAAAGCCATCGCCTCAGTCCTTTCCAGTCTCGACGACAAAATAGACCTGCTCCACCGCCAGAACAAAACCCTCGAAGCCATGGCGGAAACGCTTTACAGGCAGTGGTTTGTGGAGGAAGCGCAGGAGGATTGGGAAGAGGGGTGTTTAGGTGATGTTATTGAGCTTGTTTACGGGAAAGGGTTAAAAAAAGAAATAAGAACAGGTACAGGTTATCCGGTAATTGGCTCAAGTGGCGTTGTCGGTTATCATTCAGACTTTTTGGTTGAAAGCCCTGGAATTGTTATTGGCAGAAAAGGTACGCTTGGTAAAGTTATTTACCTGTGGGATAACTTTTTCCCAATTGACACAACATATTATATCAAATCAAAAGTTGAATCCGCAGGTTTATTGTATGAATACTTCTTACTAAAGACACTCAATTTTGAAGAAATGAATTCAGACTCAGCAGTTCCTGGCCTAAATCGAGATATTGCGTTATCTACAGAAATTAAAATTGCACCTTTAGGGAAATTACAAAAGTTCAATCAGTTTACTTCAACATTTATCGATAAATTGAGAGACAATACAAAGCAAATCCATACCCTCGAAAAACTGCGGGATACGCTTTTGCCCAAACTAATGAGCGGTGAAGTTCGTGTTGAATATGAAGAAAGCTAAGGCACTGTAGAAAATGCAAAGACTGAAAAAAATAATTGAGCAATACGGCAGGTGGTTCGAGTTAACCACCTACACGGAGCGAATTGAGGCTCATACATCTTCTGATTTCAGTCATGCCATAGAAAATGCCAAAGCACTTTTAGAAACCATCGGCAAGGAAATTTGCAAGTCAAAGGGTGTCGAACTGGGAGAAACAGCAAGTATCAATGCCGTAATGAAAAAAGCGTTCACTGTTATTGGCTACTCAAGCAATTCCCTGATTACCCAAATTTCAACCGCCCTGGCAAATATCGGACAGCAGATGGGGAATCTTAGGAATGAAATAGGTACAACATCCCACGGCAAATCTCTGGAAGAGTTAAAAGAAAGAAACAACAAGGTTGATGACCTGACCAGAGAATTTCTGATTGATACGACGGTTATAGTTGCCTCTTTTTTGATAAGAGCTTTTGAAAATGAAAATCCTCGCAGTAAAACAGAATCCGCAGAGACTGAACTGCTTTATACCGATAATGAACCATTCAACGATTTCTGGGATGATTTATATGGTGAATTTGAGATGGGGGATTATTCGTTTCCAGCAAGTGAAATACTCTTCAATGTCGATTACAAGGCTTATGTGTCCGAACTCCAAGCTTTTTCCGAAGGTGAAAAATGAAAAAAAAGCTCCCCGACAATCAAATTACCGTCTATCAAACATCAGATGGGAAAATCAATATCGAAGTGCTTTATGCTAATGAAAACATCTGGCTGCCACAAAAGAGAATGGCGGAACTGTTCGGATGCAGTGCCGACAATGTCTCGTTGCACCTTAAAAATATCTACAAAGATAAGGAGTTAGATGAATCGGCAACTGCCGAGGATTTCTCGGTAGTTCAGATGGAAGGCAGCCGGGAAGTAACCCGAACGATCACTTGTTATTCCTTGGAAGCCATCATTGCCGTTGGTTACCGGGTCAATTCTGAGCGGGGCACTCAATTTCGTCAATGGGCTATCTCTATCCTTCAGCAATATATACACAAAGGCTTTGCCATTGACAGCGACCGCTTTAAGTACGGCTCCCGTTTCAGCACGCGATATTTTGATGAGTTACTGGAAGAGATTCGGGACATACGAGCCAGTGAACGGATGGCCTATCAGAAAATTACTGATATTTACGCAACGTCAATTGACTATTCGCTAAAAGCGGAAGACACAAAAAAATTCTTTGCAACCGTTCAAAACAAACTGCATTTTGCCATTACCGGGCAAACCGCCGCAGAGCTCATTGCCAAACGCGCGGACAGCACAAAACCCAATATAGGTTTAACTTCATGGCGTAAGGGCCCGGCAGGAAAGATAATGCCGAGCGATGTTTCAGTTGCCAAGAATTATCTGGACAAGCCGGAAATTGACCACTTGAACCGCATTGTAACCATGTACCTCGATTATGCGGAATTACAGGCAGTGCGTAACAAGCCCATGTATATGAAAAACTGGATAGAAAAGCTCAATGCCTTTTTAAAGTTCAGCGAATACGAAATTCTTACCAATGCAGGCAGCATCAGCCATGAAGTTGCCCTGGCGCTGGCCAGTAAGGAATATGAAAAATACCGGGTCATTCAGGATAAGAAATACGTCTCCGACTTCGACAAAGAGATAAAGCGCATTATGGAAAAAAAAGATGACGACTAAGATCACCGAATCAGCAATCGAAAAATTTGCCATCGAACTCCTTGAAAAGCATGGTTGCCAATACATCTACGCCCCGTCCATCGCCCCGGATGGCGAGACCCCGGAGCGGGAATCCTATGAAGATGTTCTGCTCCTGGAGCGGCTGCGGACAGCCGTCGGCAGAATCAACCCGACCGTCCCGGCTGATGTTCGGGAAGACGCCATCAAGCAGATTCAACGGCTCAATTCTCCTGAGCTTATTGCCAATAATGAAGCCTTCCATCGTCTGCTCACCGAGGGCATCAAGGTCACCTTTCAGAAGGACGGCCACAGCCGGGGTGACCTGGTCTGGCTTGTTGATTTCAAGAATCCAGAGAATAATGATTTCCTGGTGGCTAATCAGCTCACAGTGATCGAAAACAATGTCAACAAGCGGCCGGATGTGGTGCTGTTTATCAATGGCTTGCCCCTGGTGGTCATCGAACTGAAAAACCCGGTTGATGAAAACGCCACGGTCAGGTCGGCCTTCAAGCAGTTTCAAACCTACAAGCAGGCCATCCCGAGCTTGTTCACCTATAACGGCATCATGATTATTTCCGATGGCCTGGAAGCCAAAGCCGGTTCCATTTCCGCTGGTTTCACCCGCTTCATGGCCTGGAAAACAGCGGACGGCAAGGTGGAAGCCTCACCGCTTATCGGACAGTTGGAAACCCTGATCAAGGGCATGCTTGACAAGAATACCCTGCTGGATCTCATCCGTCATTTCATCGTTTTTGAAAAAAACAAAAAGGAGGACAAGGAAACCGGGATTATCTCAGTCCAGACAATGAAGAAACTCGCATCCTATCACCAATACTATGCGGTCAACAGGGCCGTGGAATCGACCCTGCGGGCGTCGGGCTACCGTGAAATCAAAAGAGAGATGCCGGGCGGGTTTGAGGTAAGGGAATTACCCGCAAGCTACGGCCTTGCCGGGGTGGATTCCCAAGCCGTGGGGGACAGGAAGGGCGGGGTTGTATGGCACACTCAGGGAAGCGGCAAATCCCTGTCCATGGTTTTCTATACCGGCAAGATTGTTCTTGCCATGGATAACCCTACCATCTTGGTCATTACCGACCGAAACGACCTGGACGACCAGTTGTTCGATACCTTTGCCGCCTCAAAGCAACTGCTCCGGCAGGAACCGGTGCAGGCGGAAGACCGGGGGCATCTAAAAGAACTCCTCAGAGTCGTATCGGGCGGGGTGGTTTTTACCACCATTCAGAAGTTCCAGCCTGAGGAAGGCAATGTTTACGAAACCCTTTCGGAGCGGACAAATATCATTGTCATTGCCGATGAAGCCCACCGGACCCACTACGGCTTTAAAGCCAAGACCATAGACGATAAGGACAAAGACGGCAATGTGGTCGGTCAAAAGGTTGTATACGGGTTTGCCAAGTATTTGCGGGATGCCCTGCCCAAGGCAACCTATGTCGGTTTTACCGGTACGCCCATTGAAAGCACCGACGTGAACACCCCGGCCGTCTTTGGGAATTATGTTGATGTTTACGATGTTGCCCAGGCTGTTGAGGACGGGGCAACGGTTAAAATCTATTACGAAAGCAGACTGGCGAAAATCAACTTGAGTGAAGAAGGCAAAAAGCTTGTTGCCGAACTGGATGATGAGCTTGATCAGGGCGACCTTACCGAAACGCAAAAGGCGAAGGCAAAATGGACGCAACTCGAAGCGCTTGTCGGAAGTGAGAACCGGATAAAACAGGTGGCTCGGGATATTATCGATCATTTCGAACAGCGGCAGGAGATCTTCCCTGAAGGCAAGGCAATGATTGTTGCCATGTCCCGCCGCATTGCCGCCGATTTGTGTAAGGAGATCATCAATATTAGGCCGGAGTGGCATAGCGACGACCTGAAAAAAGGTGTCATCAAGGTGGTCATGACATCCGCATCTTCCGACGGCCCTGAAATAGCCAAACATCATACGACAAAAGAGCAACGCAGGGTGCTGGCCGACCGGATGAAAGACCCGGAGGATGAACTCAGGCTGGTTATTGTCCGCGATATGTGGCTTACAGGCTTTGATGTGCCTTCCATGCATACGCTTTATATAGACAAACCCATGAAGGGCCATAACTTGATGCAGGCCATCGCCAGGGTGAATCGTGTCTATAAGGACAAACCCGGTGGGTTGGTGGTGGATTATCTTGGCATTGCCTCGGACCTGAAAAAGGCGTTGTCGTTTTACTCGGACAGCGGCGGCAAGGGTGACCCGGCCATCACCCAGGAAAAAGCGGTGCAAATGATGCTGGAGAAACTGGAAGTCGTTTCGCAGATGTTCCATGGGTTTGCCTATGAGGACTATTTCGGGGCGGATACGGCGGCGAAGCTTTCGCTCATACTGGCGGCGGAAGAACACATTCTTGGCCTGGAAAACGGGAAAAAAAGGTACATCAACGAGGTGACTTCCTTGTCGCAGGCATTCGCCATTGCCATCCCTCACGAACAGGCAATGGATGTAAAAGATGAGGTTGCGTTTTTTCAGGCGGTCAAGGCGCGCTTGGCCAAATTCGACGGCACCGGTACCGGCAAAACGGATGAGGAGATTGAGACCGCGATCAGGCAGGTTATTGACAAAGCATTGGTGAGCGAGCAGGTCATCGATGTCTTTGATGCTGCCGGGATCAAGAAACCGGATATTTCGATTCTTTCAGAAGAATTTCTTCTGGAAGTCAAGAACATGGAGCATAAGAACATTGCCCTGGAAGTCTTGAAGAAACTGTTGAATGACGAGATAAGGGCGAGAATCAAAAAGAACTTGATCCAAGGCAAATCCTTATTGGAAATGCTGGAAAATTCCATAAAGAGATATCACAACAAGATCATCACCGCTGTGGAGGTCATTGAAGAGCTGATCGCCTTAGGCAAAGACATCCAAGAGATGGATAAAGAGCCTCAGGAGATGGGGCTTTCGGATTTCGAGTATGCCTTCTATACGGCCATCGCCAATAACGAAAGCGCCCGCGAGGTGATGGGAAAAGACAAACTAAGAGAACTTGCCGTTGTACTTTTTGAAAGAGTCAGGGAAAACGCCTCCATCGACTGGACAATCAAGGAAAGCGTCAAGGCCAAATTGAAGGTCATTGTCAAGAGGACGTTGCGGCAATATGGCTACCCACCGGATATGCAAAAATTGGCAACTGAAACGGTTCTAAAGCAGGCTGAAATGATTGCGGAAGAAATTACACAGGGCGAATAAGGGAGAGTGCCCATTGAAGGGGGAAAGTAGGTGATAGGGGTCACCCACATAAACAGAGAGGTGCCTTCTATCCAAACTCGGCAGGCCGTAGTGATCTGCCGTCTGCCCCTGATTCACCGGCAAAAAAATAAAAAACCTCGTTGCGCTTGAGAAATCAAGCAGATAGAATGCTTTTGACATAACAAAACTATCATCAACGAGGTGACACGATTATGGCACAAGGAGCGCTACCTTTCAAGTACGAAGAGCAACCGAAATCCTTGACGAATTCCAGCTCTTGTAGTATCCTTTTTCATTAAGTCGTTGGAATAAGGAGTAAGACCATGGACGTACGGTCATTAATGATCAAAGACCCCATTACCATTTCAGATCGCACCTCAGTACAGGAAGCCATTCACTTGATGCAAACCAACTCCATTCGACACCTTCCTGTGGTGGACCGATCCAAGAAGCTTTCAGGATGGGTCACTCTGGCAGACATGAAGCAAGGTCTTCTTCCTGCCATGGTCACTGGGCTAACGGTGGCAGACCTTATGATAAAAGACCCTATAACGATACACCTGGATGCTCAGTTTGAGGTGGCTGCGCGGATTCTTTATGAAAAGAAGATTGGTGGCCTACCTGTTGTGAACGACAACCATAAAGTTGTGGGCATCATCACGGTCACGGACCTTTTGAAAGCTTTTGTCAATATTATGGGGATTCTTACCAATGGCTCCCGGCTAGATGTGAGTGTGGGAAATGCACCGGATGCATTTGAAAAGGTCTCCCGTATTATTCGCGATCAGGGAGGCGAGGTGATCAGTGTGGGGATTGCCGCCCACAGAACCGACAAGAGAATCCATTACTTTCGCCTTAAGGAGTGCCCTGTAGAGCCAATTATCGAGGCCCTTCGGGATGACGGGTATGATGTGCTTTCATTCACGCGATAGCAGGGCATGTACTTCTGCTTCACTCCCACTGAAAGGCCCCGAGCCTTCCAGCTTCAAGGTGGCCATAGCAGCCGCAAACCTTCCTGCCATTTCTGGGTCAGTTCCTTTTAATCTCTGATACAGATACCCGGCCATATAAGTATCACCGCACCCTGTCGGATCTTCTATCTTCCTTGGGCTGCAGCACGGAATCCTGTGCAAAGCATGTTCAGCATATATGAGCGATCCTCGGCTGCCCACGGTTATAATCACTTCCTTTGGGCCAAGTGAGGCAAGTGCTGATGCTGCTCTGTCCACAACCTTTCGTCCCGAAAGGACTAAAGCCTCTTTTTCATTTGCCTTAAGAATATCCACACAGGCAAGCCCTGCTATCTTTTCGGGCCAATCCTCCTCGCTGACCGGTCCTTTACGTGCCGGTCTTAACATCCCCTGGACGTCCAGTGAGACGATTCTTGCCCTGGTAGCCAGTTGTTTCAGGAGTTGGACGGGAATATCCCGGTTGGTCAAAGGGCCCACATGGAATGAGGTCGCCGTAATTCCCTCTACGTCTTCTGGTGAGAACGGTGCCCCGACCGACCTGATCTGCTGGACCCTGGTATATGAATCTTCTTCACCATATACATTTTCAAAGGCCGATGTGCGATTGCTTTCTTTACAAAAGATCTTAATTTTCTCGCCTTTTAGGTCACGGAGCAAGGGGGCCTCGTCCTCTCCCGCCATTTTGGTCAGAACGGCCACCTTCAGACCAAGTCTATTTAAGGCGATGGATGAATAATATCCAGTACCGCCGGTGGTAACTCTTTTTGTCCGTCCTATCCTTATGATGTCTCTCGTGATATGACCGACAACGCAGATGTCAAAACCAGACGGGGAAAGCGGTGTTGTTTCTTCAACTTGACACACAGCCATCTTTCCGCCACACTTCAGGAGCCTGAATGCAAGGGTTTATCATTGTCTTTTTTTGACGGTTTCGTAAAAGACTTTTTTGAAAACATCTTATTCGTTTTTCCTGAAAGCCAACGGCTGGTAGCCGATAGCTTACCATTTGAGATCTATTTGTACAATGCGGTATGTATACAGAGGATTGAAGCGACCCTATCTCCCGACTGTCTTGAGGGTCAGTCTTGCCATATTCTTGCTCATCTCATCTGCCGCCATACTCTATACGACAGCCCAAAACTTCCTTGCCGTTCAGATGCTCTCCACACGGACGCTGGAGAGTACGGCTTTGGCTCTATCCTCTTCTGCGGAAAGCGCTCTGCGTGCAACCGGAAACGTGGCCGGTGAGGAGATAAGGGAGATTTTCTCCGATCGCGTGGTGGCGTATGCGTTGATCGCCGGAAAAGACGGGAAAGTCCTGTTTCACACGAACCCGCGCCTGGTTGGATCCGATCTTTCAGGTGAGGGCAATCAAGAGTGGCCATCGACAACGGCCTCAGGTCGAAGGATCAAACTCCGAACCGGCCTGCCGGCGTACGAGTTCAACTATATCCTTCACCACCCTGATGGCACTGCCGAATTGCTCCGACTTGTTCTCTACACCACCCCAGCGGACCGCATTGTTTCCGATGCGCGCAAAATGTGGTGGACCGTAGGTGCCATACTAACCCTTCTATGGATAGCTGGGATCATGCTCGAACGGGTATTTACCCGCCATCTACGGTTGCAAAGGGAGTTTGAACTACGGAATCAACTCGCTTTCATCGGCCAAATGACAGCCGTGCTTGCGCACGAGATCCGCAATGCCCTGGGAAGCATTAAAGGGTATGTTCAGTGGGTGCACGAGAAGCTGGAAAAACCGGACCCAAAGAAAGAGGGGCTTTCGGTTGTGCTGCGTGGAGTCGAGCGCATCGAATCTCTGATCAATGATCTGCTTCGCTTTTCCCGCAAGGAGCAATATCGTATTGAACCTTTGGACCCAGTGTATCTGATTCGGGAGGTGATCAATTCTTCGGGGCCTTCCTGGAAAGGAAAAGTGCAACTCGAAGCAAAGCCGGGGATACGTGCGACAGGTGACAGAGAGAAGTTATATCAAGTTTTTCTAAACGCGATTCGCAATGCCATCCAGGCCATGGAAGATGATGGAAATTTGCACATTGCGGTGACCCAGGATGGACGATGGGTGAAGATCCAAATCAAGGATACCGGCCCTGGAATTCCCGCAGAAGAGATCCCTCGCCTGTTCACCCCTTTTCATACGACAAAGACGGATGGCACGGGCCTGGGGCTGGCATATTCAAAAAAGGTTGTGGAGGGAATGGGAGGCAGGATAAGTCTTACCAACCGGGAGGGAAGAGCCGGGGCCGTCCTTACCATCCAGCTTCCAAAGACAAGAGAAGGTTAAAAATGGGTAAATCCGTCCTTATTGTTGATGATGATGAATTGATGCGATCTTTCCTTTCCACTATCCTCATAGAAGAAGGGCACCACACAGAGGTGGCCGGCAACGGGAAGGAAGGGCTGGCCAAGCTTGTGGCTGCAGAGTTTGACCTGGTTATTACGGACTTGCGAATGCCTGACATGTCCGGACTCGATCTTATGCGGCAAGCAGGAAAGGACAAACCTGACACCAGGTGGATAGTCATCACTGCGTATGGTTCAATCGAGAATGCTGTCGAGGCCGTAAAAGCAGGGGCTTCCGATTACTTGACCAAGCCCTTCCAGAATCCGGATGAGCTTCGCCACGTTATCCGCCGGGTTTTACGGGAAGCCGAAGCAGAACGAACAATTTTTCTTCTCGCTGAGGAACTGGGCAAACAATTTCCTCCCATGGAGATGATCTTTCTCGGGGAAAAAATGCAACAGGTATATCGAATGGTACATGAAGTCGCTCCCACTCCTGCAACGGTACTTATAAGCGGGGCTAGCGGAACAGGAAAGGAACTCGTAGCTCGGGTGATTCATCAGTTGAGCCGGCGGCAGAAAAAGCCGTTTGTAGCGGTTCATTGTGCAGCCCTAGCAGAAACACTCTTGGAGGCTGAGCTGTTCGGGCACGAACGGGGGGCATTCACAGGAGCTGTGGCTGCTCGAAAAGGAAGGTTTGAACTTGCAGACAAGGGCACACTGTTTCTGGACGAAATCGGAGAGATTGTCTCTTCCGTCCAGGTGAAGCTTCTCAGGGTGCTGCAAGAACGGGAGTTTGAACGGGTCGGGGGGATCAAATCGATATCTGTTGATGTCAGGCTCATATCGGCCTCTAACAAAGACCTGAAAGCCGAGATCTCGTCCGGCAGGTTCCGAGAGGATTTCTTCTACAGGCTGAACGTTTTTCCAATCAGCCTTCCGCCTCTTGTGGAACGGCGTGAGGCGATCTTTCCCCTTGCGGAATTTTTTTCAAAAAAATTTTCGGCGACCTTTGGCAAGAAAATAGACGGTTTCACTCCCTCGGCAAAATCGGCCCTTCTTGAATATGACTGGCCGGGAAACATCCGTGAGCTTCAAAATGTCATTGAGCGGGCACTTATCCTCTCCGACCGGAAGATTGATGCGCATCACCTCAATCTTGAAAATCCCATGGCAACTCCAGCCGAGGGATTGCTCAAGACGCGCGAACGGGAGACTATCCGGAAGGTCCTCTCTGAGACAGGAGGAAACAGAAAGATGGCCGCACAAACTCTCGGGATTTCCATCAGGACTCTCCAGTACCGGATCAAGGAATATGGTCTGTAGAAGGTAGTGCAAAATTTGCAGATACAGATGCAATGGCTGCATACCCCGGCCGAGAGTTTGTGAACTCTTTGAAAATGCCAAGGTAAAAGCGCTGCAACTTCAGATAGTTATAATTTTCCTCCACGTTGGCATGACTGTTGCTCATTATTAGGGCAAATTGATACCAAAAGGAGGAAAAGATGAAAACAAAAGTTAAGGCAACAATTTTAGCAGGAGCGTTTTTGGTGGCGACAACAGTTCCAATAACGGCTTTGGCAGGCCGGGGTGGTGGAACAGGAGGCCAGGCCATGTCGAGGCAAAGCCAAACCGATCAGGTCAGGAGAGGTCAACGGCTGCGCCTCCGGGACGGGTCTTGCCTGGATTCCGCCAAGACGCGTTCCGGCACCATGGAAAAGAAAGGAAACACCTATGGCCCTGGTGATAGTATGGGCAATGAGGCTCCTCTGCAGGATAGAAATGAATATGGTGAACCTTCTCAGAAGTAGCAGCTATCTTTGTCTGCGGAGCAAGGCGGTATTAGCCGCCTTGCTCTATCTTATTATCTATTGGGCTGTCCCTTTGCTTGTCGTGCAACAGGCTCACGCAGAGGAAATGGAGGGAGTCCTCCCGGAAAGCGGTATCCGATACCCGGGAGGCTTTGATCCGAACACTGTTGGCAAGGTTGAGGGGAAAGTTCAAGGGTATTTCCAGCCGAAAAGCGGTCCAGTAAGGTTTCAGGTCACATCTGGAAGAGAATCTTATACTGTCCTTGTCTCCCCTGCATGGTACTGGAAAGACTTGGGGGCCAAGGTCTCAGACGGAACTCAAGTCCGAGTCCGAGGCTCCAAGTCGCTGGGAAGAGACGGTAAACTCTATATTATTGCCCAGGACATACAAATTCTTCCATCTGGGCAATCCCTGGTTGTTCGCAGTGAAGATGGGTTCCCTCTCTGGAAAGGGTCAAGGCGAAAAACGACGGGCACACATCGGGGTCCTGGCTCATCTCAACGCGGAATGGGCGGAACAAGAGGCGGCTCCGGCGGTATGAGCCGTGGGCGTCATTAGATTATAGTGAACTCTGAACTTGTTAACTCTTACAATAACCTTATGCGCATGAAAACAGCAGGAACAGCCTGTGTCTTGCTCGCAATGATACTGTTTCTGTCCGGAGCTATGAATGCCTTTGCATCCTGGGAGACTGGAGCAGCGGCAGGATTTGACTCAAACATTGACCGGTCGGTAAATGGTGGGGAAAGCGATAAATATCTAACTGCTTATGCATCTTTGATCTGGGAGCCAAGCGGGGAGTCTCGCATTGGCTGGTCCGGAGCCGCAACCCTGGAAGGAACCTCTTTTGCAAGCAATAGGGATTTGAATTACGCAATAACGAGCATCTCGCCGGGCGTGACCTATTTTCTTCACGCACTCTGGCGTGTAAATATATCCCCTTTTTTCGAGGCCACAGTTGTCAATGATTCGGACCAATCTGCCCTGGCCTTTGGTGGCCAGGTGAGCATGACACAGCAAATCGGGAAAGATTTCTATACCGGCCAATACTATATATACAAGGATAGCCGGGCGGATGTTGAAACTTACTCTTACACAGAGCGGGTGATCGGCGTATTTCTGGGAGTCAACTTTACCGACGCGTTCTTCAGTGAAATCGGCTACGAATTTTCCCGAGGCGATTCCTTCCGAACAGTCAGCACAACCTCAACAACGGCCCACGGCAGAGGAAAGCACATGATCTACTCTGAAGCATTCGGAACCGAGGTGATCCGGGAAGAAGTTGACCGGAACGCTATCGGGGTCAGCGCCGGCATTGACTGGAGCAAGTCGCTTTTTTCCTATATAGCATACACCTACACTACAATTGATGGAGACCTCGGTTCTTCTACCTCCCAAGCGGGATCTCTTGGCATAGGGTGCCGATTTTGAAGGGAAAGAAAGAACGATTGCCAGCTCCCCCTTTCATTTCCTGTTTCCAGCCCCCGCTAACGGCAGTCTCACGGTAAAGGTGGTCCCGGGCTCTTTGTCCTCCTCTCTGGTTTGACTCTTGATCCTGATATCCCCTCCAAACTTTTTCACAATCCCATAACTCACAGAGAGCCCCAGCCCTGTCCCCTTGCCTACCTCTTTGGTAGTAAAGAAGGGCTCAAATATCTTGTCCATATTCTCCTGGGGTATCCCATGACCCGTATCGGTAAAGCTAACATGGACCATATCATGGGAACGGTGTACTGAGATAGACAGGGTGCCCCCGCCTTGCATAGATGCGACAGCATTGTTAATAATGTTTAAAAATACCTGCTCCAGCTGCTGGCCGTCCCCTCTCACCTTGGGGAGATCTTCTTCTATGTCGGTCCTGAGGTCTACCTTTTTGGTCAACAGGGTGTTCATAACCACATTGATGACTCTTTGGAGATCGTCAGCGATATCAGTATCTGCGGTGGCCTTATGGCGAATTCTGGAAAAGGCGAGGAGATTTTCAACGATCCGCCTACAGTTGTGTCCCTGTCTTTCAATGGTCTTAAGCATTTCATGCTCTTTGGAATTCTCAGGAAATTTGTCCAGCAACAATTCCGTAAATCCGAGCATAACGGCAACCGGGTTGTTTATCTCATGGGCAACACCGGCGGAAAGAGATCCCAGGGATGCCAGCTTTTCCGTGTGAAAAAGCTGGTCTTCCATCTTCTTGTGTTCCGTGATGTCCCTGGCGAAAATCAAAACCGCCGCCCCCACATCGGACATCACAGCCTTGTACTTTGTGTCAAGACAATACTCCCGGTTGCCTATCCTTACCTGTTCTTCGGGACTACTAATTGTCTCGGATGACGCCAAGACCCTTTTAACGATCGTGCGGATATACTCAGGATTACTGTATTCGATCACATCAGTGATTTTCTTCCCTGCAACCTCGTCAGCCTTACACCCCGTCAACTGCATCCAGTATTGATTGACCGACAGGATGTTGCAGTCTTTATCTATCGTATAGATCATGTCATCTGCCGACTCGATAAGGGAGCGGTATAGTTCCTCAGAACGCTTTAGCTCTTCCTCTGAGGCCTTTAGTTTATAGAGCATATGCTTGAATGAGTCTGCCAGCCGGACCATCTCGTCGCCTACATGGGTCTTATAAACTGTGCACTTGCGACACATATCCAGCTTTTCCGGAAATTTTCCTGATGGCTGGACTTTACAGAGGGTACCATCTACATACCAACACATGATATCGGTTTTTCCGTATGCCGGGCAGTCATTCTTATCACATTTTTCTTTCACCCAGCATTTGAGCATCCTGCCAAATTCAAATCCTGGCTTGCCACGGCTGATTTCATCGGCTAATCGGGTGACAGTGGAAATGGGTCGTGTAATGTATTTGGTTAAGAATAGGGTTAAGAAAAAACCCACAACGATAATGGAAACCATGCCCAGGGTAATCTCTCTGTTCCTAATTGCTGCTATCCTCTCCTCAATAGGGGCCCAATTAATTCCTACGGTTAAAACCCCTAATATTTTCTTTTCAGCTCCATGGCATTTATAACAGATTTGTTCATTGGGAATAGGCATGGCATGATAAAGTACCTTTTCTTCTCTCCATAGCTCCAAATCTTTAACGAGAGAACTGGTGCGCAACGCCTCTTTGGTGGCCTCTGAACTGTCAAGCCTCCCTATGTTATCTGACAAGCCGCTATATCTGATGGTGCCGGTAGTATCGAAAAGATTTACCACTGTCACATCCTTTAATGTATTCAACCTTTCCAGGGTAACCTGCACGGCCTCCATCTCTCCATCGAGCATGGGGTACTCAATACTTCTCATCACCGTATCGGCAATCTCAAATGCCCGCTCTTCCTGCTTTTCAAAGTGAAACGTTGTTCGTGTCACCATATCATGGTAAGTAAATAGGCCCATCACTACAAATAAAATCACGCTCGCGCCTAATATCACCCTGACCGTTAGGCTGGCTACACGCGGGCGAAATCCTAACTTGTCAAAAAATGCCATTATTCGACCCATTTTCTCAATACCCCATATGCTTATGCTGACGGTGGCATGTAGTACAAACGTTTTTAGGGATGCTTAGTGTCCTCTGGTGCTCCTCTACAGTAGGCGCCTTTACATGTAAGCTTGCAGGCCCATGGCATGCCTCGCACTGAATGTTCTTCATATGCGGTGTTTCCTCGATACTGACAAAACCGCCTGGTTGACCGTATCCGGTAGTATGACAGGGCAGGCATTGAGGGTCGTGCTCCTTATGCCTCATCTCTAGAATGCGAAAATTTCTAGAGTACTTCCACGCAGAATGTGTCTTTACATATTCTGGATGACATTCCTTGCATTGCGACATTCCCACATAGTATGGATCTTCCTTTGCTTTTTCGGCCAAGGTGATGGAAATGTGGGCCTGCACTGCCATGCACGCGCACAGGATAATGATAGGGAGAACAGCCTTCTTGATAATCCGTTTCATGGCCCTCCTCTTTCTTCCTGATAAGGATTGACAAAACTCGCTATTTTGTGAGGCAAGTGTAGGTGAAAATGGATTTGTGTGTCAAGAAAAAGGCCAACACATGTGGAATATTGAACACCGATATTGAACAGGAGCCGCGGAACATGTCTCGTATGCGCACCATCAGGAATCGCAGTTTCAAGAAGATCCGGAAATAAAACGACGTACTCAACGTCCAATATTGAAAAGGCTCAATTTATCTTGGACGGACGTTTGAACGGTGAGTTTTCAGTGAGATCAGGGCCTCAATAAAAGGCGCTCCCCAGAATGACTAAGCAGGTCTCTGGACACAGGCTCACCCCTTCGATCTACCTTGATGTTGTATTTGTTGAGCTTGTGTCTCAATGTTCGAGGACTGATGCGCAGTATTTTGGCTGCTCGTTCCTTATCGCCACCCACACGACGTAAGACATCCAAGATGGCTTTTGTTTCGGCCGCTCTTCTAACCTCCGCCAGATCCATCAGGTCGGCGGGCTGCCTGAAATGCCATAAGAAGTCAGAGGGAAGATGTTCCATATCTATCACATCGTCATCGTTGACAATAAATACCCTTTCCAGAAGGTTCTTCAATTCCCTCACATTGCCAGGCCAATCATAACGGCAGAAGATGTCGATGACCTCTGGATTGACTGAGGGTTTTGGTTTTTTGTAAGTGGCCGCCAATTGATTTAGGAAGTGATCCACCATCTTGGGGATAACCATCTTTCTTTCCCGCAAAGGGGGGATGTGTATGGGCACCACATGGAGTCGGTAAAAGAGATCCTCTCGAAACAATCCCTCTTTGACCTTATCTCTTGGGTCCTTATTGGTTGCCGAGATAATGCGAACGTCTACGTTGATTAACTCACTACCCCCGATTCTCAGAAACTGAAAATCTTCAAGGATCCGCAAAAAGTCCGGCTGATTTTCCAGTGGTATTTCAGAGACCTCATCCAGAAATAGTGTCCCCTTGTCAGCCATCTCAAAGCAGCCCTTTTGCAGGCGAATGGCCCCAGTGAAAGACCCCTTTTCATGCCCGAACAGTTTGTCTTCAAACATGAGACCTGAAAGAACGCCGCAGTTCACAGGCACGAAAGGGTGTTCAGCTCTAGAACTTTGGAGGTGGATGATCTTGGCTAACATCTCCTTCCCCGTGCCGCTCTCCCCTGTAATGAGCACATTTACATCGTGCCTGGCCACTTGATGAAGGGTCTTCATAATCGAGAGCATTACACCAGACCCCAGGATAAACTCTTGCATGATAGATTCCTGGAGATACTCTATGTAGGGCGGTTGTAGTTTCATATGTCAAAAATTCAGGGACTTTGGGATTCAGGAATTCAAAATTAAATAGACTTCCTTCAATTTACAATTCCTTAAATTCCAAAAATTCTTACTCCGAATGCACCGTGGGTGTCAAACGGATTCACTCTGAAAACGGCAAAAAATTGTACGGCCCGGCAAAACCTTGCCGGAATTATGTGTCTGGAATCATTCTTGACAAAGCGTCCGCAAAGAGCAAATCTAAGAATAACAATAGGTTATTACAAAACGAAATGGTTCTCGTGGCTTGGCATGCCCCTTGCTGTATCTTGCAAGATCGGAAAGATGAACCATGCCTTCGGAAAGTATGCCTTCAGAAAAACTGGTAAGAGACCTTATGCGTCCCCTGGACCAATATCCTTATGTAAAAGAGAAGGAAACGGTCCAAGAAGCCTTTCGGCTCACGGAAAAGGCAAGAAGAGAGGGGAAGCCCTTATGCCTCATTGTCGTAGGAGAGGAGCCTTCCGAAAAGGAGATTATCAAGGGTTTTGTTTCACCACCTGAACTCGTGTTCGGGCTGACTACCCGCTTTCTCAAGGGGGCTGCAAAGAGTGGGCCCATATTTTGGGAAGGACAACTAAAAGCAGAATGCCTGGAAGGGGTCAAGAAGCGAGTTGTGGAGGTTATGGTTCCGATCAAAGCTTGTGCACGTGAGACCGAGATGCTCATGGAGGCGGTATTCTTGCTTAACAAATATCAGGTGAGTTTCCTGCCGGTCGTGAACAAGGAGGAGGTGGTAGGAATTGTTCATCTTGAGGACATACTGAAAGAGATTTCCAGAATCGTACTGAAACAGTGAGTCAATGCGTGACGGTGCCGTCCGCTGAAAAAAGTCGTAAGGGAGGAAATTTTTCAATGAGCCATGAAATCGAAGATGTAGGTGGTGGTGGAATCCTTGCTAACAAGTTATTGTGGATCTGTATCGGGACGACGATTTTCATCCTGATTGGTTTCGTTTTGCCCACGCCACAGACCATAGTCGACGTCGTTAGAGATTATGGATTTGCAGATAAGATGATTGAATGGGAAATAGCACATGACGTGACTGATGCGGCCCGTAAAACTAAGATTGTGCTTGGCATCATCCCTATGGCGGTTATCTTTTTTGCCACAGAGGCTCTCCCGATCGGGTTGACCGGGATCCTGATGCCCACGATGGCATATTTTCTTCACCTTCTTCCCCGCAAAATGATCGGCAAGACCTTTGCGGGCGATGCCCCCATGTTCCTGCTCGGTGTCTTGGCCATGGGTGTGGCTGTTGTAGACGTGGGATTGCACAAGCGGCTGGCCAGCTGGCTACTGGGCTGGACCAAGGGGTTCGTAGTTCCTATCTTTGTCTTGTGTATAAGTATGGCCGTTGTGGGTTCCTTTATCTCGGCCCATGCCATGTGTGCGTTCATGACCCCTGTGATGGCTGCGGTCTATTTTGGCGCCGTATCGGCCAACAGCAAGGGGGGAAAGATTGAACACGATCCGGCATTGGCAAAATTTTTGATGTTTACACTTTGCTATGCCTTAAATGTTGGCGGGGTCGGCTCGCCTGCGGCCGGTGGCCGTAACGTGATCATGATGGGATTCTGGAGTGAATATAATGTGCCTATGGACTTTTTCACCTGGATGAAATACGGCTTCCCCATGGTCCCTGTGCTGGGAGTCGTGGTGGCTGTTTACATGCTGGTCCTTTTTGGCAGAAATATCAAGACCAAGGATCTTACTCCCGGCCTGGTGGCCATCAAGGAAGAGACCCGAAAGATGGGCAAGATGACGTACCCAGAGTATGTCACATTTGGGATGCTTCTCCTGATCCTATTCCTCTGGATCGTAGGCGGAGAAGAGCTCGGACTCGGAGGCCCATCGCTCTTGGCGCTACTAATACCTGTCGTATTTAAGACAACGGACTGGAAAAAGATCCTGAATGGCATATCCTGGGACGCCTGGTTCATGTACTGCGGAGCCCTGACCCTGGGTGCCCTTCTTAAGGAAAGCGGGGCCGCCCTGTGGCTGGCTCAAAGTTTTCTGAAGATTCTTGGCACTGTGGGCATGAATGAAGGCTTTGGCCTTTGGGTCGGGATGTCCAGTCTGTCCGGTATAATGACCAACTTCATGTCCGACGCAGGGACCACCGCACTGCTTGGGCCCATTGTGATTCCCATGGGGATCATGACCGGTAATCCAGGCGAGCCCTGGGCGGTAGGTTTAGCCGTGGCCTTTGCCACCTCCTTTGCCCATTTCCTGATCGTGGGTACCCCGAACAACGCCATTGTTTACGGCCTGGGTATCTATCCCGATACAGGCGAGAAGATGATTCACCCCATGGATTTCTTGAAATACGGTTTTTTACTATTTATCCTTTCCATGGTCGTGGTCTGGGTCGTCGGATTCATTCTTACCTTTAATATGGTCGGATTTCCTGATGGGTTACTTGAGACGGCCAGGGGAGTAATGGAAGCCGGCGCTAAATAGGTAATTTCAGAGGTGATAAAACAAAGCATTACACCCATAGATTATTGATAACAGTATGAAAAATATAAGGAGGATATCATGCCCCAGTGTAAAAAGTGCGGGAAAAAAGGCCTTTTCCTGAAGATCGAAGACGATACAGGCCTGTGCCTTTCCTGTAATGGGAGCTTTGCTCAGGAAGGGAAGGTGTTGACCCAGAAGATCACAGAGGCCAAGAATAAGGCAGTCATTGCCAAGGATCCTGGTGAGATTGCTGAGTCTTGTAAGGCAGTCGTGCAATATGGAAACGAACTAATCGCATTGCATCAGGCTTACAACCTGCAACCGAGTCAAGTATTATTGGACCTGATTGAAACTTGCAAGAAGAAGCGAGAACTGGCTGAGAAGTAGTCCACGCTCAGATAGGTTGAAATAAATTCTGTAAACGCCCAGCAACTTAGGAGGAAATATGGAAAAGAAGAAAGTAAAGGATCTGGTCATTCCCCTGACGGATTATCCTCATATGCCTTACTGGGGAACACTAAGGGAGGCGATCGCCCAGCTTAACGTCTCCTTTGAAACCGGCCACCATACGGTTCTGGTGTTTGACGAGGCATACAAGCTCGTGGGTATGCTTTTGGAGAAGGACATGTTGCAGGGGTTGGAGCCTAAGTTTGCCCAGCATTACGAAAACGGAGTGCCCATATTGTGGGACGAGATACTAAAGAGTGGGGCGGAAGAACGGCTTGGCCGGCCTATCAAGGAGTTCATGTCCGAGGTTAAATCCACGATAGATGCTGAAGACAAGGTCCTGAAGGCTTCGCACATCATGCTGAATGACAATGTGTTCCTATTGCCGGTCATGGAGGGGGATAAGCTAATCGGTGTTGTGCGCATGGGTGATGTCCTTCATGAAATAACGAATGCTTTGTTAGAGCTTTAGCCCCTCATTAGGGGAAAAGGCTTATTTGAAAATACGCTCAAGAAGGTCGAAAAGGCGTTGACCACCCAAGAAAGACCTGCCTGGTTTTGTATGACAAAAAAACTAGGCAGGTCTTTTTGTATTAGAAGGTCCTCCCTGGCAATTTGGGTTGATTTAGCCACGGTGATGCTATACAATCAACGCAAGTGTGAGGCCCGCCTTTGTTGATCTGGGGAACCAAACAACATGTTACTGTCAAAGGTTTTGCGACCCATGTTTGATTTTTTCGGCAAGAGAAGACAACAAAAAGCCTTAAAGGACGAGGATGACAAGGCTCTTTTTGTAGAGCGGTACACGGCCTTTCGAGAACTCCTTAAAAACAATAACAAAGTCCTGATGACCATGGCCGATATGCAGGAAAAGGCCAGTGGTGCCTTCGTCTTTGATAGGGCCTATGTTCATTCTTCCTATGACG